>JBEANZ010000042.1:0-4113 GCA_041165185.1 Verrucomicrobiota bacterium
CTCACCGGCAAACTCGGCGGCCTCGCCACGCGCACCGCGCAGGGCACGAGCGATTACGTCCTCTACAGTTTCCAACTCATCAACGCCCGCACCAGCGAGATCGTCTGGGAGGACTCGCACGAAATTAAAAAGCAGGGCCTCGAGGACGCCGCGTATCGGTGAGGTGTCTGGGGTAGGAGCCCGCTTGCGGGCGATGCGTGGCGCGGGCGAGAATCACTCCGCCACCGAAATCGCCCGCCAGCGGGCTCCTCCCCTCCGCAACCTTTCGCGCGGCCCCGCCTCGATGAAATTTTTCGTCCGCTTTTTCTCCCTCGCGCCCGCCGCCCCCGCGCTCGCCGCCCTCCTCGCGCTCGCCGGCTGCGCCGAAATCCCCGACGCGCCCGCCGCCCGCACGAGCGCCACGGCACTCGGCCCCGCGCCCACCGCCCCCTCCGCGCCCGCCGGCGATCCGCGTTTCGCGGGCGTGCCCGACCGTGATCGCGTGCTTGCCGAATACCGACTCGCGACCTCCTCGCTGCGCGCGGGAAATTTCGCCGACGCCACCGCGCAGCTCGACGATGCCCTGCGCCGCATCGGCGGCCTCGTCTCCGGCCCCGACGAGGCGGCGCGTCGCGCGCGCGGCCTCTTCACCGCCGAGCGCGAAAAAGTTTTCATCGGCGAGCCCTACGAGCGCTCGATGGCGTTTTACTACCGCGGCCTCCTCTACTGGCGCGACGGCCAGCCCGACAACGCCCGCGCGTGTTTCCGCTCCGCGCAGTTTCTCGACGGCGACGCCGAGGCCAACGCGTTTCGCGGCGACTACGTGCTCCTCGATTACCTCGACGGCCTCGCCTCGACCAAGCTCGCCGCCGACGGCGCCGACGCCCGCGCGCGCGCCGAGAAACTCGCGCAGCACGCGCTCCCGCCCTACGACCCGGCGGCCAACGTCCTCTGCTTCGTCGAGTTCGGCCGCGGCCCCCGCAAATACGCCGGCGGCCCGCACGGCGAGCAGTTGATGTTCCGCGTCGAGCCCTCGCGCATCCGCTCCGCCGCGCTCACCGTCGCCGATCAGAGCGTCCACTTCCTCCCGTGGGACAACGTCAGTTTCCAAGCCATCACGCGCGGCGGCCGCGTGATGGACCACATCCTCGGCAACAAGGTCGTGTTCAAAAAATCCGCCGACGCCCTCGGCGATCTCGCGCTCGTCGGCTCCGCCATCGCTGCGAGCAACGCCACCAAGGAAAAGCGCCGGGTCGTCACCGACGCCAACGGCCGCAAACACGTCGTCACCGAGACCGAAAAAAACGAGGGCTCCGAAAACACCGCGCTCGCCCTCGGCGCGCTCGGCCTCGCGAGCAAACTCTTCGCCGCCGCCACCGAGACGCGCGCCGACACCCGCGCGTGGGACAACCTCCCCCAATACCTCAGCTTCGCCGCCCTCCGCCTCCCGCCCGGCGAGCACCCCGCGATCCTCCAGTTCTTCGACGCTGACGGCCACGCCGTCCCCGACCTCACGCGCCGCCTCGCCCTCACCGTCGGCGATCCCGCGCGCGACACCGTGTTTTTTTTGAGCGAACATCCGCGCTGACCCGCAGTCCCACCCACGCACCGACCGACCTCGCACCCTCCGACCACACACCGCCTCCGCCACGACCCACCGCCCATGAAACCGAAAACCCGTCTCCCGCTCGCCGCCGCCGCCACCCTCGCGCTCGCTTTCCTCGCCGGCTGCACCGTCGCGCCCACCGGCCCGTTCGCGCCGCTCGACACCACGAAATTCACCCTCGAGAACACCGATAAATTCGTCCTCCTCGATCAGCCCGCGCAATATTCCGTCACCTGCACCGGCCTTCAGGAACGCGCCCTCGCCGACGGCCGCCTCGAGGTCGTCGCCAACGTGAAAAACCGCGAAGGCCGCCGCCTCGAGGTCCAGATCAGCTGCGTGTTCAAGGACGACGGCAACGTCTCCACCGGCGACGAGACGCCCTTCCAAACCCTCATCCTCTCCGAAAACGCGACCGAGGCCGTCCGCTTCACCGCGATGAACGGCCTCGCGAAAAAATACACCATCCGCGTCCGCCAGGCTCGCTGATCAAAATCTTTCTCTCCCCCTCTTTATCTTTCTCTTTCTCCCCTCGCCGCGCCGCCTCGCCAAAGCGAAAGCCGCGCAAGGCGGGAGAAAGATCAAGAGAAAGAAGGAAGAGAAAGAGTCCGGAGAATCCAGACGCCCCCGCCGCCACCTCCCCTCCACTCGCCAATCTTGCCCAACCGAATCCCCATAGGCCGCCCGCTTGCGGGCGCTCCTTGAGCGCGAGCAAGCTCGCAGCCTACCCGAACCTAGACCCGCCACCTCCGCCCTGAGCCCACCTACCCACGCACTCGCCCCCTCCGCCGACCTCCCCGCCATGAACTCCCGCGCCCTCATCTTTCTCTCGCCCCTCGTCGTTTTCCTCGCCCCCGAAGTCATCGCGCAAGCCCTCGCGCCCACCTCCCCGCCGCCGCCCGTGACGATCGCCGTGCCCACGCCGATGGCACCGCCCGCGGCTGCCCACGAGATGCTCGCGCAAAATTCTCCGCAGCGCCTCTACACGCCCGCCGCCGACACCCTCATCGCGCGCCCGACCGCCAACGGCATCCTCGAAAATTTCCGCAAGACCTACGCCGCCGCCGACCACGCCCCGCGCGTCGTCATCTACGTCAACCGCGCGCTCGTCGACACCGCCTCCGGCACGAAGCTCACCGGCCTCACCGAAAAATATTACACCGAAGCCGGCGCCACCAAAACCAGCGGCGACAAAACCTACGCCGTGAAAGACGCCCCCGCGCCGACGCTCGCCGACCAGCAGACCGTGCGCGAAATCGAGCGCCTCTTCGGCCGCGCCTTCCGCACCGCCGGCGCGACCCTCGCCGATCAGAAAACCGCCACCGCGCTCCTCCCCGACGCCGCCGGCACGCGTCTCCTCGGCGACCAAGCCGCCAAGGAACGCGAGGCGCTCGCCGGCATCGCCGACCTCGTCGTCGAAGTGCTCATCTCGAGCCGCAACCTCACCGTCCCCGAAGTCTCGGGCGACGCGACCTACACCGTCCCCGACATCCAGGCCACGGCGATTCGCCTGAAAGATTCCGCGATCCTCGGCCAAGCCGCCGCGAGTGACATTCTGGGCCGCGACCACTCGGCCGCCCGCATCGCGAAACAATTCGGCGTGCGCGACATCACCGAAGCCACCGCCCTCGCGCTGCTCGACGACATGCTGACCAGCGCTCGGAAGTAGCCCGGTGTCGGGCGGGGTCTCCCGGCCCCGCCGTGTAGGCAGCCCGCTCGCGGGCGCTTCGATCGAGCGTGAGCTTGCCCGCAGCCTACGGCGAACGGCGGGGTCGGGAGCCCCGCCCCACAAAATCCCGCCCGCGCCTCCTACGCGCCGCGCGCCTCGCGCAGCACCGCCACGAGCAGCATGAGCGCCGCCTCCGCCACGCGGTCCTGCGCCTCGATGCGCGACGCCCCCGCGCACTCGACGCGCGCGCTGCGCGTGGAAAATGTTTCCCCCTCCCGCCGCGCCACCGCGATCCACGCGAATGGCTCGGCGACGCCCCGCGCCGCGTCCGGCTGCGCATAGCCCGTCGTCGCCACCGCGAAATCCGCGCCGAACAGCCCGCATGCGCCCCGCGCCATCTGCTCCGCCACCTCGGCGGAAACACAGTTCACCTTCTCCGCCACATCGCGATCCACGCCGAGCAACCGCACCTTTTCCTCGAGCGCATACGCCGTCACGCCGCCGCGAAAATACTCCGACGCACCCGGCACCGCGCCGATCCGCGCCTGCACGCGCCCGCACGTGAGACTCTCCGCGACCGCGAGCGTCCAGCGCGGCGCGCCCAGCAGCAGCGGCCTCAGCTCCGCCGCGCTCACGGCGATTTTTTCGCCGCCGCCGCTTTCGGCCGCGGCAGGATCGGCAACGCGTTGCCCGGCGCGAGCAGCGGCCCGGCGAGAAACACCTGCGGCGACTGCGGATCGACCGTCACGAGCACGGCGTGGATGTCGTTCGCGCCGAAGGTTTCGAGCCGCGTGACGTTCGCGAGTTTCTCGCCGCCCGCCTTGAACCGCACGCCGACCTCGAGCCGGTAGCGGTGCTCGTC
>JBEANZ010000043.1:0-2949 GCA_041165185.1 Verrucomicrobiota bacterium
CCGCCTTCACCGTGAAGGAGGCGGCCGACCGCGGCTACATCGCGTCCGAGTCCGTTACCGGCACGCGCGTCGCGACGCAAATCAAGGATCTGCCGTTCAGCGTGAGCGTGATCACCAGCGAGTTCATGGAGGATTTCGCGATGTTCGATCTCGCGGGCGACCTCGCCTACACGGCGAACCTCAACGCCGTCGACACGCAGGGCAACGCCAACCTCCGCGGCTACGGCGCGACGTTTCAACTCCGCAACGGCTTCTACCGCCTCGGCCTCAGCGACCGCGTGAACACCGATCGCATCGAGGTCATCAAGGGTCCCAACGCCGCCATCTACGGCGCCACCTCGCCCGCCGGCCTGATCAATTTCGTGTCGAAGAAGCCGCGCTTCGACACGTGGGCCGAGCGCCTCTCGCTCACCGGCGGCAGTCTCGCCCTCGGGCGCGGCGAGCTTTCGGTCAACACACCGCTCGGCTCGCTCGGTGGCGTGAAGTTCGCGCAGCTCTTCACCGCAGAGGCGACTAACGTCGGCTCGGCGACGGACTTCGCGGGCAACCGCAACCGGCTCCTCAGCGAAAGCATCACCGCGAAGTTCCGCGACGGCAGCACGCTCAGCTTCGAGGTCGAGTGGTCGAAGCGCCGCGCCACGCCCGCGACCTCCGCGACGCCCTTCGAATACAACGCCACCACGCGCGTCTACTCGTCCGTCATCCGCCGCGATCTTGCGAACTTCAGCCAGGGCGGGCCCGACTCGGTCGCGAACCGCGAGCTCACGAGCGCCTATCTCACCTACGACCGCCGCCACAACCGCGTGTGGTCCACGCACGCCGGCGCCTACCGCTACGCGCGGCACGCGTTCAACTTCAACAACGGTTCCAGCGATCAGTTCGATCCGCGCACGGGCCGCTTCGGCCGCGGCAACGTCATCACCGATCCGCTCAACGAGGACGGCGGTGGCGCGCAAATCGACACGCTCGCGGACTACGCGGCGTTCGGCGGCGCGGTGAAAAACAAGACGCTGCTCACGCTCGATTACGCGCAGAACTGGCGCTACCGCGAGCAGCGCAGCCCCAACACCCGCGTCTTCACGATCAACGGCGTGCTGCTCGCCAACCCCGACTACGCGCTGCCGCCGCGCGCGGCGTTCAACGTCGTCACGCGCCGCGACAAGACGCGCTGGGACGTGAAGGGCTTTCTCCTCCGCCAGCAAAGCGGGTTTCTCGACGAGCGCCTGCTCGCCTTCGCCAGCCTGCGCCGCGACATCGTGACCTACAACTTCACCTTCGGCGACCAGTTCAACCGAGCCGGCGGCGCGCTCGCGACCCGCGGGCAGGTCGCGCATTACACCGACACTGCGTGGTCGCCCAACGCCGGGCTCAACTTCAAGGCGACGCCGCACCTCTCCGTCTACGCGAGCCGCAGCAGATCGTTTTCGCCGCAGGGCCAGGTCGCGCGCCTCGGCGATCCGCACCTCGACAACGAGAACTCCGCCGGCTGGGACTACGGCGTGAAGAGCGCGTGGCTCAACGACACGCTCGTGTTCACCCTTGGCGGTTTCTACATTGATCGCGACGGCGTGAAGACCACCCAGCGCGACCCGGTCACGGGGCTCAACGAAACGGTGTCCGCCGGCAAACAGCTCACGCGTGGCGTCGAGTTAGAGGGTTCGTGGCGCGCGAGCGAGCGGCTGACGCTCACCGCCAGCTACGGCCACGTGAACGCCCGCATCCTCTACAACGGCAATGCCGTCACCGACGTTGGCCGCCGTCCGGCGGGCGTGCCCGTCGAGCAGGCGAGTCTCGCGTGGAAATACTCCATCGCGCGCGGCGCGCTCAAGGGCCTCGCGTGGAACGGTGGCGTGACCTACTCGGGCGTCGCCTATCCCAACTCCACCGCCGCCGTCACCGACGCGCGCCGCTACCTCGCCGCGCCCGGCTACGCGCTCGTCACCACGGGCTTGGCCTACAGCTGGGCCAGCGGCGAACGCTGGCGCCAGACCGTGCGTGTAAACGCGAAGAACCTTCTCGACCGCGAGTATCTCGACCAGCGCGGCAATGTCGGCGCGGGCCGCGGCTTGTTTGCTTCTTATGCGGTGAGCCGCTGACCGCGTGCGCGCGCGGTTGTTCGACCACTCTCCCCGTTCGCCCGGGGGCCGAATGCGCTCCCGGAAAAATTTCCTTCGCCCATGAAAATTCTCCGCGTGTTTCCCTGTGTTTTCCTGCTCGTGCTTGGAGCGAGGGCCGCCGATGGGCCGGCGCGGCCGCGCATCCTCGGCATTTCGCACGCGGCGTTTTTTGTGAGCGACATGGCGAAGGCACGGGCCTTCTACGAGGGGTTCCTCGGCTTCGCCTCGCCCTACTCGATCCCGCGGATAAATCCCGGCGAGCACCTCGTCTGGATCAAGATCAACGACCGGCAGAGCGTGGAGCTGTTTCCCGGCAGCGAGGTCACGCCCGACGCGGACCGGCTCTACCACATCGCGTTCGAGGTCGAGGACGCCGACGCCATGCTCGCCTACCTGCGCGCCAAGGGTGTCGCCGGCCTCCCGCCGGCGGCGACCGCGCCGCTCGGGAAAATCGGCAACAAGAATTTCACGATAAAGGATCCCGCGGGCAACGGGGTGGAGTTTGTCCAATACCTGCCCGACGGCTGGACCGCGCGGGAACGAGGGAAGTTTTTGCCCGGCACGCGCGTCGCGCAGCGCATGAGCCACGTGGGCGTGATGGTGGGGCAGCTCGAGGCGTCGTTGAAATTTTACGGCGAGCTCCTCGGGTTTCGGGAGACCTGGCGCGGCGGCGCGGGGCCGACGCTCAGTTGGGTGAACCTCCAGGTGCCCGACGGCGAGGATTACGTGGAGTTCATGCTCTACGCGAAGTGGCCGACGACGGATCGGTTGCGCACGATGCACCACATCTGCCTCGAGGTGCCCGACGTCGCGAAGGCCGGCGAGATTTTGC
>JBEANZ010000044.1:0-4411 GCA_041165185.1 Verrucomicrobiota bacterium
ACATCGTGGTCATCATCACCGACGACATGGGCTTTTCCGACATCGCCCCCTACGGCGGCGAGATCGCCACGCCGAACCTCGACCGCCTCGCCGCCGCCGGCGTGAAGTTTTCCCAGTTCTACAATTGCGGCAAATGCGAGCCGAGCCGCGCGGCGCTGCTTTCCGGGCACCAATGGTGGACAAAAAATCCGCAGGTCGCCATCCGCAAGGACAGCCCGAACATCGGCGAGGTGCTGCGCGGGGCGGGCTACCGAAACATGATGGTCGGAAAATGGCACGTTGACGGCCACCCCTTCGAGCGCGGCTTTGACCGCCACTTCGGTTTCATGGGTGGCGGCACGGATTCGTTTCTCGGTGACAGTTCCTTCACCCTCGACGGCCAGCCGTGGCCCGTGCCGACGAAAGATTTCTACGCCACCACTGCGCTGACCGACCACGCCGTGCGTTTCATCCGCGAGGAAAACAAAGCGCACGCGGACCAGCCGTTTTTCCTCTACCTCGCCTACAACGCGCCCCACGCGCCGATTCTCGCGCCGGCCGCGGAGGTCGCGAAGTATCGCGGCAAATATCGGAAAGGCTGGGACGTCATCCGCCGGGAACGTTTTGAGAAACAGAAAAGCCTCGGCCTCGCCGGCCCCGGCTGGAATTTTCCGGCCCGCCCCGCGAACATCCCCGCGTGGGATTCGCTCGATGCGAAGGCGCAGGACTTCGAGGACCTGCGCATGGCCACCTACGCGGCGATGGTGGACTGCGTGGATCAGGGCGTCGGCCGCGTCCTGCAAACACTCGACGAGCTGAAGGTCCGCGAAAACACGCTGGTGATTTTCCTCAACGACAACGGCGCCAGTCCCAACGACCGCGTGCGCCGCGGCGAATTCGGCACGCCCGGCACCACCTGGAACACCGGCGTCGCGTGGGCCCACGTTTCCAACACGCCCTTCAAGCACTACAAGCGCGCCCAGCACGGCGGCGGCATCACCGCGCCGCTGATCGCGTCGTGGCCCGCGGCGATCCGGCCGCGTGCCGCATTTGAAGATCAGCCCTGCCACATCAGCGACCTCCTGCCCACGTTGATTGACGTCGCCGGCACGAGCTACCCGGCCGACTTCGGCGGCAAAGCTCATCCGCCGCTCCCGGGCCGCTCGCTCGCGCCCGTTTTGAAAAACAGCGCCACGCTGCCACCCCGCCCGCTGCACTTCGGCCTCTTCAACAACCTCGCCCTGATCGATCGTGACTGGAAAATCGTCACCGCCTACAGCGAGCCGTGGCAACTCTACGACCTCGCGCACGACCGCACGGAGACGCGCGACCTCGCGCGCGAGCGCCCCGAAAAACTCCGCGAGTTGCTGGCGTTACAGCAAGCCTTCCACGCCCAGCCCGACGTGGCTCTCCGCCTGCAAGCCGGCGAACGCGAACCCGAATACGCGGCCATCTACAAATCCGACGGCACCAAGGGTCCCGGCGCGCGCGAAAACGTCGTCGACGCGGACTTCGCATTGCTCCTCGCAAAGGCTCACGCCCAAGGCCGGCAACTGAGCGAAGCCGAGTTGACCGATCTTCGAAAACAAGCCGACGCCACGAGGAGCGCGAACCCGGACGGCCAGCCCGCACCGAAAAAGCGCGGAAAGAAGCAATGAACCCGACCACAGCTACGCCCCTCTCATCCTCTCAAACCAGCCGCACGATTCTCCAAGAGCGTCTCGTCGCCGTGTGCGATGTCGACCGCTCCCGCAGCGAGGCAGGCCTCAATCGCGGCCCGGCCGTCACCTCACAACCATGATCGGAAAATTCATTCTCACCGCCCTCGTGGCACTCGCTGCCGCGGGCTCCACGCTCGCCGCCGCCGATGCGTCGCAGCGGCCCAATATCATTTTCCTCCTTGCGGATGATCTGCGCTGGGATGCGCTGGGGTGCGCGGGCAACCCATTGCTGAAGACGCCGAACGTGGACCGCCTCGCGGCGCAAGGCACGCGCTTCACGAACGCGTTTCTCACCACCGCCATCTGCTGCGTCAGCCGCGCGTCGATCCTCACCGGGCAATATGCGCGCCGGCATGGCGTGAACGATTTCCGCACTCCGCTGCGCAGCTTCGCGGAGACTTATCCGGCGCGGCTGCGCGCGACGGATTACTTCACCGGCTTCATCGGCAAATGGGGCGTGGCGGCGGCCAACCGCGAGTATTTCCAGCAGTGCGCGGCGGCGTTCGACTTCTGGGCCGGCGACATGGGGCAGTCGTCCTACTGGCACGCGCGCGCCTGCAATTACCTCGCCAACCGCGGCACCGACGACCGCACGGAATTTTTTTGCTCCTGCCCGCCCGCCGCGCGTCAGCGTGAGGGCGTCGCGGGGACCGGCCCGCACCCGGCGCTCGTCGACCCGGTTCACGCCGAGACGGAATTTGTGCCGGCGAAGATCCGTTCCTTCCTCGATCAGCGCGCCGCTGGAAAACCCTTCTGCCTCTCGGTGAGCTTCAAGGCGCCGCACGGGCCGTGGGGCGGTTTCGCGCCGCGGTATGCGAAGGATTTTGAAGGCGTGGCCATCCCGCGCGCCGCGAGTGTTTCGGAGGCGGAGGCACTGCGGCAGCCAAAATTTTTGCGCGCATCGCTCGGCAGCGACAACGGGCTGCGCTACGTGCAGGACGCCGGACTCGACGGCGAGAGGGACACGCAGTTGCGCAAATACTACCGCCTCATCGAAGGCCTGGACTTCTGCGTCGGCGAACTGCTCCGCGAACTCGACCGACGCGGCCTCGCGGACAACACCATCGTGATTTTCACCTCCGACAACGGCCAGTTCACCGGTGAGCACGGCTTCACCGGCAAGTGGCTGATGCACGAGGAGTCCATTCGTGCGCCCATGATCATCTTCGACCCCCGCGCGCCCGCCGCCCAGCGCGGACAAACCAGCGCGGCCATCGCGCTGAACATCGACGTCGCTCCAACGATTCTCGATTTCGCTGGCGTGACCATTCCATCTGCGATGCAGGGCCAAAGCCTCCGTCCGCTGCTCCGCGATCCGGCGCAATCCCTCCGCGAGAATTTTTTCTACGAGCATCTCTACGCCCACGATCCGAACCCGCCTCGGCACATCGAACGCTCCGAAGGCGTCCGCACCCGCGAGTGGAAATACATCGTTTACCTCGACCAGACCGGACCGGACCGCGAGGAACTCTACGACCTCGCCCACGACGCGTTGGAGATGAAAAACCTCGTCACCGCCCCGGCACAGCAGGAGCGCCTGCGGCAGATGCGCCGGCAGCACCAGCAGTTCGCCGCCACGCTCGAATAGCTGTCGCCGGAAAATTATGCCCATCGGTCAAAACAGAAATGTGCCGCGGAACATCCCAAACCCCATCAATCCGCGACTCACGCCGCTGAGGCGGTAACCCGCCCCCACTTCGACGGTGCTCACGAAATCCCCATTCATACCTCCGATGAAACTGCCCGCTCCGCCCCGCCCTCACCATTCGCTCACGCTCCGTTTCCCGCTCGCCCGGCTTTCGCTGAGCCTGCTGCTGTGCCTCTGCGGCGGCGCCAGCGTCTCGATGGCGCAACGGAAATCCGCGCCGCCAAGCCCGACCGCGCTCGCCGCCGTCGCGCCGGAAGCCGCGGTGAAGGCCAAGATTCTCGCGCAAGAGCAGGCTTTCCTCGCCGCCGTCCTTGCGCAGGACAAAACCGCCTTGGACGCGATGCTCGCCGCCGCGTTTGTCTACGTGCATGAGAACGGCCAAGTCAGCACCAAGGAGGAATTTTTCCGCGACTACCTGAGTCGCGGTTACATCGACGCCACGTCGAAACCGCGCGAGGCCATGCGGCAATTCGGCGGCCTAGTCACGACGGTGAACATCGGTTACCTGCGTCTGAAAGGCGAAGGCGAGTATCCTTCGCAGGCCGTGACCCACCTTTGGGTCCGCGACGGCGAGCGCTGGGTGCTCGCGCACCGCCACGAGTCGCACAAGGGCCACGGCATCGGACCGCTCCTCCCGCAGGAGGGCGGCGTGAACAACTCCGGCAAGGTCGGCGCGACGCCATCGTTCGAGGTCGCGAAGATCATTTCCAAAAACGAAGCCGCTTGGTGCAAGGCCATGGTGACAAATGACGCCGCCACGATGGACCCGCTGCTGCACGAGACCTTGCAATATGTTCACGTCACGGACCACACCAGTTCCAAGGCGGACTTCATGTATGAGCTCTCGACCGGTTTCACCGAGGCGGAATTTCTCGGCACGACGCTGCGGCAATTCGGCGACACCGTCATCGCCGTGCATGGCGCCCACTACCGCCACACCGGCAAGCCCGATCAGTCGCGCTCGCAGGCGATGCACTGCTGGGTGAAAGCGGGCGACCGCTGGGTCTTGGTCTCGCGCCACTCCGCGCGCTTCCTGCCGTATTGAAACGATTGGAAAATCTGA
>JBEANZ010000045.1:0-7942 GCA_041165185.1 Verrucomicrobiota bacterium
CTCGGCGGTCCAGTGCGCGCACCGCGCCGTGTAACGTGTGCCGCCCACCTCGTCGGCAAACGTGATCGTCGCCGTCATGAACGGCTTGGCCGAGGGCACCCACGCACTCGTGTAGGCGTCGGTGAAAACGATTTTCTCGTCGCGCACGACTTCGAGATAAACGCCGGGGCACGGAATTTCGCCGCCGTCGGGGCCGCGCATCACGACGAAGCTCGCGCCGCCCGCGCGCAGATCGGTCTCGGCGACGGTCACGACGTAGGGCAGCGGGGCGAACCACTGCTTGATCAACGCGGGCTCGGTCCAACAGCGAAAGAGATTGCGGCGCGGAGCGGCGATGAGGCGGCTGAGAACGAGGGCATGCTGTGGCGAAGGCGAGGTGGGAGTGGAGGTGCTCATTTTGTTTTTCGGATTTGAGCGGTAGGTTGATTTGAAGAGCGGCGGTTGAAGCGCGCTACGGAGATTCAACGAACGAGGGTGCGTGATGCGGACACCTATTTCATCCGCGCAAGTTCGGCCGTGAGCCGGTCGAAGTTCTCCTCGTTGGACGGCTCGCAGATCGGCCGCACCGCCGCGCACACCGCGGCCGACTCGAAGTGCATGAGAAACCCCACGCGCGTGCCGCCCGCCTCCTCGGCGAAGGTGGCGGTCACGCGGAATTTCGGATTCGAGAAGTGATCGAACACGAGACACGCCGGCGCGGTGACTTCGACGAAGACGCTCTCGTTATCGTAGTCCGTGCCGTCGGGCCCGTGCATCGTGAAACGCCAATGGCCGCCCGGACGCGGCTCGAATTCGCGAAACGTGTTCGTGAAGCCTTTCGGCCCCCACCAGCGCGCGAGGTGCTCCGGCTCCGTCCACGCGCGCCAGACGAACGCGCGCGGCGCGGCGATGAGGCGCGTGCTAAGGATCTCGCGGTCGCTCGTGCCTGCGGCGGCAGGATTCTTCTCGGGATTCATGAGCGGCGTGTTTCGCGGGTGTTTCGCGGAGCGAGCGGCCTCGGCGGTTGGCGCCGAGGCGCGCGGGCGCTCACGTCACGGCCACCGTGAATCCGCCGAAGAGCATCCGCTTGCAGTCGAAGGGGATTTTTTTCGGGTCGCACATCGCGGCGAGGCGCGGGTCCTTCATCACGGCGGCGTTTACGCGGTCGCGGTGCGCGCGCGATTTGTAGACGACAAAGGCCAGCACGATCGTCTCGCCGGCCTTGGCGCGGATGCCCTTGGGAAACGAGAGCGAGAACGGCGCCTTGGCGTCCTCCAGCACGCATTCGTTGTAGTCGAGCGCGCCATGCTCGCGCCAGATCGGGGCGGCTTTGCGCGCCATGGCGAGATAGGCGGGGAGCTTGCGCTTGGACACGGGGAGGACGTAACCGTCGACGTAGTTGGGCATGGGGAGGTCTCCTGTTTTCTTGGGTGGGTGTTTTTGTTTTGTCGCTGTCTGCGCCGCACCGACGTGGCGCGGACAAAGACCCGACGAACGAGGTGGTGCATTTCGGACAGGGGTAGGTTTATGGGCAGGAAAATTTTATTGGTAGGAAAATTTTCCAGACCGCCACGCACTTATCGGTTAGCCGGCCGGCTCGGGAAAATCTTCCTACCCACAAGGTTTTCCTACCTCAAAATTCCGCCGCTCGATCCTTCACCTCGGTGTCCGATTCCGCCACCGTCGTTCGTCGTAGCTTTTGGAAACACCTTCTCCCTCGTCCGCCCTCCCTCCATGAAAACTCCCTCCTCGCCCCCGCCAGCGCCTCCTCACGCGCCCGCCGCCGCGGTCCCGTTTCTCCTCCTCTTCCGCAACACGGGCCCCGAAAACCACGCGCACCTCTCGCCCGACGAGCGGCAGAAACTCATCGTGAATTGGAACGCGTGGTTCGACGGCCTCGTCGCCGCCGGCAAGGCCACCGAGGGCCAGCCGCTCGAGCTGCCCACGCGCGTCGTCTCCGGCGCGGGCGGCGCGCGCGTGGTGGACGGGCCGTTCGCCGAGGCGAAGGAGGCCGTCGGCGGTTTCGTGAAACTCCTCGTCGCCGATCTCGCGGAGGCCACCGCCATCGCGCAACGCCACCCCGGGCTCGCCTATGGGATGCTCATCGAGGTGCGCGAGATGACCGTCCACTGCCACCTCGGCGTGAACACGCGCGGCGTCGGCGAATAGCAACGAACGCGTTTTCCGTCGTGTCCGTCGAGCCCGCCATACCTCTCGCCGCGCCCGCCGCCACTGCGCCCGCGCAGCTCGTCGAGCATTTCTTCCGTCACGAGACCGGCCGGCTGCACGGCGCGCTGCTGCGCCTCGTGGGCACGCACAACTTCGCCCTCGCCGAGGATGTCGCGCAGGAAGCCATGCTCCGCGCCCTGCGCGTGTGGTCGATGGGCGGCGTGCCCGCCAACCCCTCCGCCTGGATCACGCAGGTCGCGATGAACCTCGCCCGCGACGCGCTCCGCCACGGCCGCATGGCCGGCGGCAAGGAGGCCGCGCTCGTCACGCACGCCGAGCTCACTGCCCCGCCGCCGCCGAGCCCCGCCGCCGCCCTCGCGCGCGCGCACGAAATCCGCGACGACACCCTGCGCCTCCTCTTCGTCTGCTGCCACCCCGCGATCGCCGCCGACGCGCAGGTCGTGCTCGCGTTGAAAATGCTCTGCGGCTTCGGCACCGGTGAGATCGCGCGTGCGTTTCTCACGAGCGAGGCCGCGATCGAGAAACAACTCACGCGCACCAAGCAGCGCATCGCCGAGGCCGGCCTGCCCTTCGATCTGCCTGACGGCGCCGACCTCGCGCCGCGCCTCGACGGCGTGCTCGCCGCGCTCTGCCTCCTCTTCAACGAAGGCTACAAGGCCAGCGCCGGCGACCGCCTCCTCCGCGAGGAACTCTGCGCCGAAGCCATCCGCCTCACGACGCTCCTCGTCGCGCATCCGGCAGGCGACACGCCGCGCAGCCACGCGCTGCTCGCGCTCATGCTGCTCACCGCCGCGCGTTTTCCCTCGCGGCTCGACGCGCACGGCGAACTTCTCCGCCTCGACGATCAGGACCGCTCCAAGTGGGACGCCGCACTCATCGCCCGCGGCCTCGCGGAACTCTCCGCCGCCGCGCGCGGCGACGCGCTCAGCGAGTATCACCTCCAGGCCGGCATCGCCGCGCTCCACTGCACCGCGCCCGACAGCGCCGCCACCGACTGGCCCCGCATCGTGCGGCACTACGACGCGCTCCTCGCGCTGAAACCCTCGCCCATCGTCGCGCTCAACCGCGCCGTCGCCGTCGCCAACGCCCACGGTCCCGAAGCCGGCCTCGCCGCCCTCGCCGCGATCGAGCCGCGCGAAAAACTCGAGGCGCACTATCTGCTCCACGCCGTGCTCGGCGAACTCAACTGGCGCCTCAGCCGCCACGCCGCCGCCGCCGGAAATTTCCGCCGCGCGCTCCACCTCGCGCAAGTCGGCCCCGAGCAGACCTACCTCGCGCGCATGGTGGAGAAGTCCTCCGCGGTTGCGGACGCGAAACCATAGGCCCGGCCGCTCGCCGGACTCTGGAGTCGACCATTCGTGCGCGGGGAAATTTCGCTCCGCAAGATTTCAAGCCGGTCGTTGACCGCGCGGGCGTTCCGCGTTCTCTCGGCGCACCCTTCGCCCCGCCCGTGAAAAAATCCGCCGACCAGTGGTTCGCCGAATATGGCGAGAGCCACCAGGACCACACCAACGAGCTCATCCACTGGATTTGCGTGCCCGTAATTTTCGGCTGCGTGCTCGGCTTCGTCTGGTCGATCCCCGTGCCGGAGACGTGGACGCACGCCGCCCCGTGGTTCAATTGGGCGCTCGTCGCGATGGCGCTCGCGAGCGTGTTCTACGTGCGCCTCTCGCCGCCGCTCGCGGCCGGGCTGCTGTGTTTCATGTCGGCGTGTTATGCGGCGCTGCTGGTGCTGGAGTTGTTCGCCCCGTGGCCCGTGTGGCAAATCTGCACCGTCGCCTTCGTGCTCGCCTGGGTCGGCCAGTTCATCGGCCACAAGATCGAGGGGAAGAAGCCGTCGTTCCTCAACGACCTCGTCTTCCTCCTCATCGGCCCCGCGTGGTTGCTGAGCTTTATCTATCGGCGGCTCGGGCAACGCTACTGAACCGCGCGCCACGCGGTGCTCGGATTTTGCGCCGGAAACACGCCGCGCACTCACTGGAATTTGCGCCTCCGCGCCGCGTCACCTCCGCCGCCGCGACCATGCTCGCGAAGCTCGACGGCACAGGGAGCGTTTCCTTCCGCGAAAAACTCGGCGCACCCGCGAGCCTCCAACTCCCGCGACTCATCCCGCTCAACACCCACGCCGACGCCGCCGTGAAATTTTTCTCCGGCGCCGCCACCTACACGAAAACCATCACCGCCCCGCCCGCGTGGTTCCGCGACGCGCCCGGCGCACGGCTGCAGCCCGATCTCGGTCGCGTCGACGACCCCGCCGAAATCACGCTCAACGGCCACGCCCTCGGCCAGCTCTGGAAACCGCCCTACCTTCTCGACGTCTCGTCCGCGCTCCGGCCCGGCGAAAACAAACTCGAGAGCAGCGTCACCAACCGGTGGACGATCCGCATCACCGGTGATCGCGTCGCCCCCGCCGATCAAAAGATCCTGAACCTCCCTCCCGCCGCCGCAGCCGCTGGCCGCCCCCGCACAGCCCGACTCCGGCCTCATCAGTCCCGTGACGCTTTCGATCCGCAGCCAACCGTAGCGCCCGAGAAACACCCTTGGCGCGACCTAATGGTTGGACAATCTACCCGTGAACCCATCGCGTCGTTCGGAAAGAAAACCTGATTTCCGAATCGCCGATTCGGAAATTCGTTTCACCCCAACCCCAGCCCGATGAAAGCTCCGCGCTCCAAGCCCGCGCCGCCCGTCCGCCGCGATTCCTACGCCTCGCTCCTGCGCAATGTCGTCACGTTGCTCGACGAGGCGCGTCGCGCCTCCGCTCGCACCGTCAACGTGATCATGACGGCGACCTACTGGCAGGTCGGCCGGCACGTCGTCGAGTTTGAGCAGGCCGGCGAGCGCCGCGCCGGCTACGGTGAACAAATTCTCGACCGGCTTTCCGGTGATTTGAACCGGCGTTTCGGGCGCGGCTTCTCCACCGACAATCTCGAGACGATGCGGTTGTTCTACCTCTCCTATCTCGATGCCCGGAAGATTTCCGAGACACCGTCTCGGAAATTGCTCCCGGCTCCCTCCGGCGCGGTCGAACTCGAGATTTCCGAGACAGTGTCTCGGAAATCCGGCCTTGTTCTGCTGGCGGAGCGTTTCCCGCTTTCGTGGTCGCACTACGTCATGCTGGTGCGCCGTTCGCGCTCGCCCGAGGCGCGCGCCTTTTACGAGACCGAGGCTCTGCGCGGCGGCTGGTCCGTGCGCCAGCTCGACCGCCAGATGTCCACGCTCTTCTACGAACGCACCGCCCTCTCACGCGACAAGGCCGCCATGCTCCGCAAGGGCGCCCGTCCGCGCGCCGCGGATCGCGTCACGCCCGACGAGGAGATCAAGCACCCGCTCGTCCTCGAGTTTCTCGGCCTCAAGGACGAATACTCGGAGACCGAGTTCGAGGAGGCGCTCATCCGCCACCTCGAAACTTTCCTCCTCGAGCTCGGCGGCGATCTCGCCTTCGTCGGCCGTCAGCGCCGTCTGCGCATCGGCGGCCAGTGGTATCGCGTGGATCTGCTCTTTTATCACCGCGTGCTCCGCTGCCTGCTCGTGATCGATCTCAAGACCGAGCCGTTCACCCACGCCGACGCCGGGCAGATGAACCTCTACCTGAACTACGCGCGCGAACACTGGACGCGCCCCGGCGAGAGCCCTCCCGTCGGCCTCATTCTCTGCTCCGAACAGGACCGCGCCGTCGCCCACTACGCGCTCGGCGGTCTCAACCACAAGATCCACTCCGCCGAATACCGGCTCGCGCTGCCCTCCGAAAAATCCCTCGTCGCCGAACTTGAGCAAACCCGCCGCGCCCTCGAAACGCGCCGCGCCACCAAAATCACTCCGCACCGCGCGCCCAAGCGTCGGTGAAAAGTAGCCGCCCACCTTGATGAACCCCAGCTCCCGCCTCCGCCTCGTTCTGCTTGCTGCTGCGCTCCCTCTCTCCGTCTCCCGCGCCCAGATCTCCGACTCCGCGCTCGGCGCCGTCGCCGGCATCCCCGTCAACTACACCGAGGCCAAGACCGGCGCCTACACGCTTCCCGATCCGCTCACGTTCGCCGACGGCTCGCCCGTCGCCGACGCGCGGGCCTGGCGCGAGAAACGCCGCCCCGAGCTCCTCGAACTCGTCGAGGAAAACGAATACGGCCGCGTCCCCCCGCGCCCGCCCGCGCTCGCGTTCGACGTCTTCGACCAGGGCACGCCCGCCCTCGACGGCAAGGCGCTGCGCAAGCAGGTCACGATCTACTTCACCGCGAGCCGCACCGCGCACTACGTTGATCTTCTCGTCTATCTTCCCGCCCGCGCCACCGGCCCCGCGCCCGTCCTCCTCAACTTCGGCTGGACCGCCAACAACCTCGCCGTGCCCAACGACCCCGGCGTGAAAGTCGGCCGCACCTGGAACAACCAGCAACGAGCCCGCGTCCCCGCCGTCCCGGTCGCGCCCGCCGACGCCGCCGCGAAAAAAGGCGGCCCCGGCCGCAACCTCGGCGCGACCATCCTGCAGATCCTCGCGCGCGGCTACGGCTTCGCCATCTTCAACTACAACGATATCGACCCCGACGCGCTCAACGCCACCGCGCACGGCATCCGCGCCGCCTACTTGAAGCCCGGCGCGACCGAGCCCGCGCCCGACGAGTGGGGCGCCATCGCCGCGTGGGGCTGGGGCGCGAGCCGCATGATCGACTACTTCGAAACCGATTCGACCATCGACGCGAAACGCATCGCCATCACCGGCGCCTCGCGTCTCGGCAAGACCGTCCTCTGGGCCGCCGCGCGCGACGAACGCATCGCCGGCGTGATCGCCAGCGTCTCCGGCGAAGGCGGCGCGGCGCTCAGCCGCCGCGACTACGGCGAGACGATCGCGCACCTCGTCGCGCCCACGCGCTATCCGTATCAGTTCGCCGGCAACTACCAGAAGTGGGCCGACAAAACGAAAGAGATGCCCTGGGACGCCCACACGATCATCGCCCTCGTCGCCCCGCGCCCGATCCTCCTCCAAACCGGCAGCACCGACAAATGGTCCGACCCCTACGGCGAGTTTCTCGCCGCGAGAGCTGCCACGCCCGTCTTTGCGCTCCTCGGCAAGAAAGGCATCGAGCAATTCTCACAACCCGCCCTCGGCCGGCCGCTCATGAACACCCTCGGCTACCTCATGCACGACGGCCCACACGGCGTGCTCCCCGCCGACCGGCCCGTCTTTCTCGATTTTCTGGACGCCCACCTGAAGCCCGCGAACTAGGCGCGCGGCGGGCCGGTCGGGCGCGTCCGTTACCGATACTCCGCCAGCTCGAGGATGACGCCGTCGGGATCGAGGAAGTAGAGCAGCGTCTTGTCGCCGCTCGCGAATTTCACCACGCCGCGCGGCACCTTCACCGGCTCGGAGAACAGCGTCACGCCCGCCGCGCGCAGCCGCGCCGCCATGCCCGCGATGTCGTCCACGCGAAACGCCACGTGCCGCAACCCGTGCGTGTTCGCGCGCGAATTCTCCGGCAGCACCACGCCCGCCGGCGCCACGTATTGCAGCAACTCGATCCGCGGCCCGCCGCCGCCTGGCAACTCGACAAACGCCACCAGCCCCTCGACGCCCTTGAGCCCGATGATCTCTTCGATCCACGCGCCTTGCATGTGGACGTCGGCCGTCTTCACGAAGCCCAGCACTGCCGTGTAAAATTTCACCGACCGCGCCAGATCGGCGACGACGATGTTGAGGTGATCGATGGCGCGGATCATGGCGTGGGGGACGGTTTTTCCGCGCCCGCCGGGCCGAGGTGTTGCGCGAGAAATTTTTCCATTCGCG
>JBEANZ010000046.1:0-6487 GCA_041165185.1 Verrucomicrobiota bacterium
CGCCGTCCAAGAGATGGCCGCCAACATCGAGTCCGTGTCCGGTAACGCCAACGCCGCCGCCGAGGCCGCCGACCGCGCCCGCACCGCCGCGGACGAAGGCACCAAGGCCGTCGAGGCCGTCATCGTCGGCATGGAGCGCATCAGCCAAAACGTGCAGGCCGGCGCCAAGAAAATCAAACGCCTCGGCGAGCGCTCGATGGAAATTAGCTCCATCGTTAACGTAATTAACCAGATCTCCGCGCAGACGGACATGCTCGCGCTGAACGCCGCCATCGAGGCGGCCCGCGCCGGCGAACACGGCCGCGGCTTCACCGTCGTCGCCGAGGAAGTCAGAAAGCTCGCCGAACGCGCCGCCACCGCCACGAAGGAAATCGAAAAGCTCGTCGCCTCCATCCAGGCCGAGACCAACGAATCCGTCGCCACGATGGAGCAGCAGACGGTGCAGGTGAACGAAGGCTCCGCCACGGTGTCCGCAGCCGGCGCCTCGCTTGGCCGCATCCGTCAGGCGTCCGTGCAATCCTCCGAGCTGGTCACCGAAATCTCGCTCTCCGCGAAACAGCAGGTGCGCGGCGCCAACGGCGTCGTGGGTGCCATGCAGACCATCTCGCAGATCGCCACGCAGGCGCAGGGCGGTGCCGCGCAGACGAAGCGCGCCACCGAATCGCTCGCCACGCTCGCCACCGACCTGCTCGCCAGCGCCGGCAAGTTCAAGGTCGCCTAATCCGGCCCGCACTCGCGAAGGGCTGAGAGCCCAGAGCTAAGAGCAAAACCAAACGGCCGGCGGCGATCTTACGCCGCCCGCCGCACCGTTTCGCTCCGTCGCTCTGGCTCTCAGCTCTACGCTCTTAGCTCTCAGCCCGCCCGCCGCCTTCAGCCTTTCAGTCCTTCAGCCCTTCAGCCTTTCCCCGCCCGTGTCTCCCGTCCTCGCCTCGCTCCCGACGCCCGCCGGCCTCCGCCAGCACCTCGACGAATCCTTCGTCCGGCGCGTGCGCGAGCTGTTGGCCGGGCGCTACGGTTACGCGCCGCGCGACGCCGCGCTCCCGCACATGATCCGTGTTGTCGAGACGCGCCGCGGGGCGCTCGCCGCCGAGGATTACTGGACGCTCCTCCAAACTTCCGACGCCGCTGACTCCGAGTCGCGCCAGCTCCTCGAGGATCTGTTGAATCACGAGACCGAGTTCGGCCGCACGCCGCCGCATTTCGCCGCTCTGCGCGAGACGATTCTCCCCGCGCTCCTCCGCGCCCGCGCCGCCGCCGAACCGTCCGGCCGCCGCATCCGCTTGGCCTCTCTCGGCTGCTCCACCGGGGAGGAAGCCTACACGCTCGCCGCCACCGCCGCGCTCCTCACGCGCCCCGCGCCGCCGCCTATCGAAGTCGTCGGCCTCGATCTTTCGCGCCGTGCGCTCGCCACGGCCCGCGCCGCCACCTACCGCGCCGATGCTCTCCGCGAACTCGATGCGTCCACGCGCGATTTTCTCTTCGAGCCGCGCGCCGCCGATGCCACCTACCGGGTGCGCCCCGCGCTCGCCGAGCGCGTGCGCTTCGCCCCGCACAATCTCCTCACGCCGCTCCCGCTCGCCGCGGTCGACGTGATTTTCTGCCGCAACGTCCTCATCTATTTCGGCGCCGAGCACACCCGCCTCGTCCTCGGCCACATCCGCGATGCCCTCGCCGCCGGCGGCTGGTTGTTCCTCGGCCACGCCGAGTCCGCCCTCGCCCAACGCGACTGGTTCGAACCCGTCTCCTTTCCCGACACCCTCGTCTACCGCCGCCGCTAGGCCGCCCACTTTCCGATGCCCGCCAACTCCCTCGCTTCCTCGATCGCCCAAGTCGGGCACGGTCTCCGCCAAGCCGCCGCCGGCACCGGCCTCGATCCGATCCACGCCGCCACCACCGCGCTCGAAAACGCCGCGCTCGACGCCGGCCACCCGCTCCTCGCCGGCGCCGCGATCTGCCTGCAACAATGGCTCCCGTTCGCCGGCACCAACCCCGCCTCCGGCCACGACTGGACCACGCTCGCCGACTGGTGGGAAGCCTACGCGCCCGACCTCCTCGCCGCGCCCGGCACGCCCGCCCTCGAGGATGCCTGGCTCGCCCTTCAGGAAGTCCTCGCGCTCCCCGCCGGCATGGGCACCGCCGATGCCGCCGCGCCCGCCGGCGAACTCCCCGCCTCCCTCGACCCGGTCGCCGACGACGCCGCCGCTGCGGATTTCCTCGCCGACATGGGCGGCGATGCCGACCCCGTCGAGCCCATCGCGCCCGCCCGCAAACCCGCGCCCGCGCCGAAACCCTCGTCCCGCAAGAAGGCTCCCGCGGCAAAACCCGCGCCCCTCCCCAGCGCCGCGCCGCTCGCCGCCGACTCCACGCCGCCGCTCCGCGCCGCCGCCCCATCCTCCGCCGACGACGAGGTCCCGCCCGAGATGATCGAGATCTTCAACCTCGAGGCCGCCGAGGGCTTCGTTGACATGGAGCGCTCCGTCCTCGCCTGGGAACGCGCCCCCGCCACCCGCGATCATCTTCACAACGTCTACCGCCTCGCGCACTCCGTGAAGGGCGCCGCCAACGCCGTCGGCATCCGCGCCGTCGGCCGCGTCCTCCACGGCCTCGAGGATCTCCTCGAAGATCGCATGGAGGGCCGCTCCGCGCTCGCCCCCGCGCTCGTCACCCAACTCGTCCTCAGCGTCGTCGATCAACTCCGCACCGCGCTCAACGCCCAGACCGTCATCACGCCCGCGTGGAACGCCGAGGCCGACGCCCTCATCGCCAGTATCGCTACCGCCCGCGCCGCCGCTCCGGCCGCTGTGCCGGTGGCCGAGGTGGCGCCCGTCGCCGCCGAAATTTCCGCCGCAACACCCGTCGTCGAAATCGGCGCCGGTGCTGAACTCGCCCCCATCGTCGAGCCGGTTGCCACTGCCGCCGTCGCGCCCGTCGTCGAAATCGCACCGGAAATCGCACCGGAGATCGCCGCCGAAATTCCCGCCGAGGTCACCGCGGACTCCGCGGCCCTTGTGCCGGCCATCGTCGCGCCCGACGCTGAAATTCTCGCCGCGCCCGTCGTCGCCGTCGCGCCCGCCGCGCCGGCGCGCGCCGCGACGACCACGCCGTTCGCCGAACTCGCCAAGGCGAAGACCGACACCCGCCTCGCCGCCGTCGCCGCCGAGCCCACGCTCGCCCGCGAGCACAACTCCGTCCGCGTTGACGCCCGCGAACTCGACGGCCTCATGAACCTCGTCGGCGACCTCATCGTTAACCGCAATCGCCTCAACGCGAAGCTCGCCCAGGTCGTCAATCTCCGCTCCGAACTCGGCCGCGCCCGCGAACGCCTCCTCGGCGTCGTCGGCGATTTCAACTCGCGCAACGAGTTCACCGCCCGCCGCGTCACCGGCCCCACCCCCGCTGTTAAGACGGGCTTCTCCGACAACGAGCTCGATCGCTACGACGACTTTAACATCCTCTCCCGCTCCCTCGTCGAAATCGCCGCCGACGCCGAGCAGGTCATCGTCCAAATCGACGAGCAGTTCGGCTCCTTCTCCGAAGAGACCGTCTCGTTCACCGCCGTCACACGGCGCCTCCAGGAAGAGGTCGCCCGCGTGCGCATGGTGCCCGTCGATCTCCTCTACCGCCGGCTCCAGCGCTCCGTGCGCGACGCCGCGCACACCGAGGCCAAGTCCGTCGACTATCTCGCCGAGGGCGGCGATACGCGTATCGACAAACTCATCAGCGACGCCATCTACACGCCGCTCCTCCACCTCGTCCGCAACGCCGTCGCCCACGGCATCGAGAGCCCCGCCGCCCGCCTCGCCGCCGGCAAACCCGAGGCCGGCCGCCTCTCGATCCGTTCGCGCGCCGAGGCCGGCCGCGTCGTCCTCGAGGTCACCGACGACGGCGCCGGGCTCGACCGCGCGCGCATCCTCGCCAAGGCCCGCGAACGCGGCCTCGTCAAACCGGGCGCCGCCGATCCGGACGACGCGATCCTCACGGAATTTATTTTCCTCCCCGGCTTCAGCACCGCCGCCGTCACCACCGATGTCGCCGGTCGCGGCCTCGGCCTCGATGTCGTGCGCAGCGAGCTCGCCCGCCTCGGCGGCACCGTCTCCGTGCAGACCACGGCCGGGCGCGGCGCGACGTTCCTCGTCACGCTCCCGCTCACGCTCGCCATCAACCAGGCGATGCTCGTCGAGTCCGCCGGCCGCGTTTACGCCGTGCCGTTTAACTTTGTGGAACGTGTCCTCGAGGCGCCGGCCGCCGCCGTCAGCCGCACCGGCGGCGAGGAAATGCTCGTCCTCCCGGGCGTCGCGCCGCTCCCGCTGCTCCGCCTCGATCAACGTCTCGGCTGGCCCACGCGCGGCTCGGCCGCCATCGCCGTCGTCCTCCGTGTCGGCGATCAACGCCGCGCCCTCCTCGTCGATCGCATCCGCAGCAAACTCGACATCGTCGTCAAGCCCCTCGGCCCGATCCTCGGTCGCCACCCGTGTTTCACGGGCGCGACGCTCGGTGCCGACGGCGGCGTGGTGTTCATCCTCGACGTGCCCGCGCTCGTCTCCGGTTTTCGCGCCACCACCGCCGCCGCGCCCATCGCGGCCGAAGTCGTCGCGACCGCCACCCGCATCCTCGTCGTGGACGATTCGCTCAGCATCCGGCGCATTGTCGCCAACCATCTCGAACGCGCCGGCTACGCCGTCGACACCGCGGTGGACGGCGCCGAGGCGCTGGAAAGACTCCGCGCCACGTCCTACGCGATGGTGTTCTCCGATTTGGAAATGCCGCGCCTCAACGGCTTCGAGCTCACCGCCGAAATCCGCCGCCAGCCCGCCCTCGCCGGCCTGCCCGTGGTGATCCTCACCTCGCGCGACGCCGAGAAACACCGCGCCCACGCCACCGCCGCCGGCGCCAACGACTACCTGATCAAGCCCGCCGGTCGCGAACAGATCGTCGAGCTCGCGCGTCGCCACGCGGGCGCGCCCGTCGCCGCCGTCGCCGCGTAACTTATTCTCGTGCCCGTCGCCGCCTCCAGTCCCGCCGTCGAAGCCCGGCCGTTGCGCGTGCTCATCGCGGAGCCCTCCGCGTTCATGCGCCGGCGGCTCACGGAAGCGTTCGCGGCGGCCGGCGACCTCGCGGTCGTCGCGGCCGTCGCCGATGGCGAGGAGGCGCTCGCACGCGCCGCCGGGCTCACGCCGGACGTGCTCGCGTTGGAAATTTCCCTGCCGCGCGTCGATGGTCTCGTCGTCATCGAGCGGCTCATGCGCCACCAGCCGCGCCCGATCGTCGCGATGGGCGAACACGCGCGGCCCGATGCCACCGCCGGCCGCGCCGCGCTCGCGGCCGGTGCCGTCGAACTCGCCGCGCGACCCGCGGGCGTGTTGCTCGACTCCGCCGAATTTTGCGCCGAGGTGATCGCGAAGGTCCGCCGCGCCGCGCGCGTGCGCGTCGTGCGCACCGCCGGCATCGCCGTCGCCGCACCCGCGGTGGCGAGCGCGTCCGCCCCCGTCGCAAACTGGACGCCCCCGCCCGCGTGGTCCGGCTCGGCGGAGGCGTTTCCCATCGTGGTGATTGCTTCCTCGACGGGCGGGCCCGCGGCGCTCACGCAGCTCGCGCGGCGCTGGGGCGCGCGGCCGTTGCCCGCGCTGCTCGTCGCTCAACACCTGCCGGCCGGTTTCACCGCCGAGCTCGCGCGCCAGCTCCAATCGCTTTGTCCTGCTGTGGAAATCCGCGAGGCCCGCGAGGGCGATGCGCCGCGCCCCGGCCTCGTGCTGATTGCGCCGGGCGGTTTCAATCTCGAGCTCGCGCCGCGCGGCGTCGCGCGCCTCACGCGCGCCGGGCTCGATACGCCGTGGGTGCCCTCGGCGGACCGGTTGTTTGCGACGGCGGCCGAGGCGTTTGGCACGCGCGTGCGCGCGTTTGTGCTCACCGGCATGGGCGACGACGGCGCGGCCGGCGTGCGCGCCGTCGTGCGCGCGGGCGGCCTCGCCTGGGCGCAGGATGCGGACTCGTGCGTGGTCGATGGGATGCCCGCCGCCGCCCGCGCGACCGGCTCCGCTCCCGCCCGCACCCTCGACGAGATCGCCGCGCTCGTCCTCGAACATTCTCCGCTCCTCGTTTCCGGGGAGGCCGTCGCATGAACCTCACTCTTCCTTCCACGCTCGGTGGCCACCTCCGCATGGTGGTCGGCGGCCAGCATTTCGGTTTGTCGCTTGATCGCGTCCTCCGCGTCGCCCTCGCGGGTGATGCGCGCCGCATCGCGCCGCGCGCGGGCGCCGAGGCGTGGTGGCGCGGGGCCGTGCTCGACGGCCACCGCGGCGTGCCCGTCGTCGGTCTCGCCGGTCTGCTCGGCTTGCGCGCGGGCGAGGCGCAGGCCCTCGTGTTTTGCCGGATCGGCGGCGGCCAGATCGCGCTCGAGTGCGAGGGCGTGCGCGGCATCGTGCCGGCGAGCGTGCCCTCGGATGCGTTATCCTCGGCGTGGTTTCCGCAGGGCGGGGGCAGCGTGATC
>JBEANZ010000047.1:0-3155 GCA_041165185.1 Verrucomicrobiota bacterium
CTCCGCCGTCCTCGGCCTGCAGCTCAAGCTCCCGCGCGACTGGCGCGTCTCCCTCGACACCCAGATCGCGCACAACCTCACCAAATACCGCGGCCTCGCCGGCCTCGATCGCGACCGCTGGCAGCAACTCGTCGACGCCGGCAAATACAATCCCCTCCGCGACACCCAGCTCAGCGGCCCGCCCCGCGAGATTTACGATCAGGTGCTCATCTACCGCAACGCGCGCGACCGCTTCTCCACCCTCGGCAACTACGAGGCGCGCGACGTCGCGCTCCGCGTCGCGCACGACGCCCTCGCCCTCCCCACCGGCCGCGCCGCGCTCAACGCGGGCGCGGATTTTCGCAGCACCTTCCTCGCGCGCTACTCCGAGACACCCCGCTACGGCGACGGCACCCCCGCCGCCGAGACCGCCGAGTGGAGCGGCCGCACCCTCCAACGCTACAGCGTCTTCGGCGAACTCCGCGCCCCGCTCGCCCCCGAGTCCCGCCTTCCCTCCTGGCTCCGCAGCCTCGAATCCGATCTCGCCGTCCGCTACATCGCCGCCAACTCCGGCCGCGAGTCCTACGTCGCGCCCACCATTGGCCTGAAAGCCGAGCTGCGCGGCGGCTTCGCGTTGCGTGGCAGTTTTACGACGTCAAGCCGCTACCCGACGCCCGTGATGAACCGCCGCATTTTCAACCTCGATGGCGGCGGGGGCGGCGGTCTCTTCTACGAGGAGATCCACGACCCCCGCCGCGGCGGCGAGACCTACAACGTGATCTCCAACGAGGATCCCGCGCCCGCCGTCTCCCCCGAGTCGGCCGCCACGCAGGCGCTCGGCATCGTTTTCCAACGCGGCCGCACCCATCGCCTCCGCGCCACGCTCGACTTTGTCGACACCCGCAAGGTCAACGAACTCGTCGGCCTCAACGCCCAAACCCTCGTCGATCTTGAGCACCTGTTTCCCGGCCGCGTCACCCGCAGCCCGCTCGCCGCCGGCGACACCCGGGGGGTCGGCCCGATTTTTTCCGTCTATCGCGGCACGACCAACCTCGCCTGGCGCCACTCGCAAAACTGGAACGGCGCCCTCGACTACGCGTGGACGGAATGCCTCGGCGGCAAACTCGATTTCTACGGCCGCCTCCTCCTCTTCCAGAGCTACAAGCTCGAGCGCGTCACCGGCTCCGGCGTCATCGACGAACTCTACCACCCCGACAGCGACGACCTCGGCCTGCTGCGCTACCGCGCGAATTTCGGCGCCAGTTGGTCCGACCGCCACCAGGCCTTCGGCCTCGACGGCCACTACTATCACTCGCGCAAACTCCCCGTCCAGGAATGGGCCGTGCAAGGCCACCGCCAGATCCGCCCCTTCTGGCAATTCGACGCCTACCTCCAACAGGACCTCGGTCGCTGGCTCCCCTGGGCGCGCGACCGCCGCGGCCTCACCGCGCAGGTGCGCGTGAACAACATTTTCCGCAGCGGCTTCCCGATCAACCGCCTCGATTCCTCCGGCGTGCAACCCTACGGCGACTGGCGCGACCGCACCTACTCGCTCTCGCTGACGGCGACGTTCTGATCTTCCGCCGCAACGAACACCCCCGCGAGTGGACGTTGATTCACGAGGGTCCGAATCGCACCGGTGCCTCTCGCCTCTGCCCCCCGGAACGGCGAAAGCCGCGCGCTAGTCGCCGCCGCGCTCCCACCTCTCGGCGCATTCCCCGCGCCACGCCTCATGCCGTTTTCAAAACGCGAGTGGTCTCTGGAGGTTCCACGCTATTTCCAGTGGAGCGAAGGGCGCCCGTTTAGAAGCCCCGAAGGGGCGAAAGTAGATAGCCCAGGGCAACGCCCTGGGGATCGAATTGGAAAAATGTTTTCGCCCTGAAGGGGCGACACGCTCGTCAGGTTTCGCCCTTTCAGGGCTTGGACACTTGTTGGGGCAATCTCCCAGGGCGTTGCCCTGGGCTATCTACTTTCGCCCCTTCGGGGCTCCCGATCCCCGCAGCAACTCACCGACAACAACGAGGAACCTCCCTCGTCGGGCCGGCGCTCGTCGCCGTGCCGACGCGCCGCACACGAGCGAGCGACGGCGGGCGCCGGGTCACACTCTCTCGCGCGCAAAGCGCGACGGCACGCCGACGAGCGGCGGCCCTACGGGCCAAAAGCCTCCCGAAAATGGTATCAGTTGTTCGCCTTTTTGTTTTTCCGTTTTCCCGCCGTGCCGGGCTCGGGGCCGTCGTTGTCGCCGGCGCCGGCGCCCCAGAGGGGTTTGGCGTTGGACTTGTTCCATTCGTCCCAGAGGGACTGCAGTTCCTTGAGCTTGGCGGGATTGGTGGCGGCGAGGTCGCGGTCTTCGTGGATGTCGTTCGCGAGATTGTAGAGCTTGGCGGCGGAGACGGGCTGGCGGCCACCGGTGTTGGTCTCAGCGTTGGTGTCGTAGCGGACGAGTTTCCAGTCGCCGCGGCGGATCGCCATCTGCTCGCCGAAGCGCCAGTAGAGCGCGTCGTGCGGGGCGCCGGATTTTTCGCCGGAGAGAAACGGGAGGAGATTCACGCCTTCGAGTTTCCATTCGGGTTTCGCGGCGATGCCGGCAGCGGCGAGGGCCGTCGCGTGGAGATCGAGTTGGATGGCGGGCTGGTCGAAGACGCCGGGCTTCACATGGCCGGGCCACGCGACCACGAAGGGCACCCGGATGCCGCCTTCGAGCGTGGTGCGCTTGCTGCCGCGCAGCGGGTCGTTGCGCGAGGCGTTGACAGTGACGCCGACCATCGTCGGTCCGCCGTTGTCGCTGATGAAAAACACGAGCGTGTTTTGCTCCTGACCGGTTGCGGCGAGTTTGGCGCGCACGAGGCCGATGTTGTCGTCCATCGCGGACATCATCGCGGCGTAGGTGCGGCGGCGTTCGTCGGCGATGTGTGCGAATTTTTTCAGGCGCGCGTCGGTGGCGTGCATCGGCGTATGGACGGCGTTGAACGCGAGGTAGAGAAACCACGGCGCGGCTTTGTGCCGATCGATGAAGGCGACCGCTTCGCGGCCAAAGGCGTCGGTGGCGTAATCAAGTTCCTTGACCGGCTCGTTGCCGCGGAGGAAACCGGCGGCGTCGAAGTAGCTGTGCGCGCCGCCGAGGAAGCCGAAGAACTCCGTGAAGCCGCGCTGCTGCGGGTGCATCGCGGGTTGAT
>JBEANZ010000048.1:0-6237 GCA_041165185.1 Verrucomicrobiota bacterium
GCGTGCACGGCAGTCGTTGTTGAGGCGGTGGGCGAGGGCGGCGGCGCGCCTGGGATCGACGGGGGCGGCGCGGAGCAGTTCGGCCCAGAGCTTGGCCAGATCGTCTGGGGTCGGGGGAGGCGGGGTGGGCTGCGGTGGAGTGGACTGCGTGATCGGCGGCGGTGGCGTAGGCGGCGGCGGCGGTGGGGTTGCGGGGGGGGCCGGGGGCGGGCGGCGGGGGGTGTTGGCGACGAGCGAGATGGTGGTGAGGTGGCGTCGGCCCCAGTCGTCGAGGGTGGAGCGGAGTTTTTCGAGGGT
The DNA here is from genome assembly GCA_041165185.1 of Verrucomicrobiota bacterium. GTDB lineage: Bacteria > Verrucomicrobiota > Verrucomicrobiia > Opitutales > Opitutaceae > JBEANZ01. The sequence continues at coordinate 298 of JBEANZ010000048.1, forward strand.
GATGGGTTTGCTGATGAAGCCGGCCATGCCGGCGGCGAGGCATTCGTCACGGCGTTCCTTGGTGGAGTAGGCGGTGACGGCAAAGACCGCGGGCTTGGGCACGGGGCAGAGAGCGAGGATTTTCTTGGTGAGCTCGACGCCGTTGGTGTCGGGGAGGCGGTAGTCGGTGAGGATGATGTCGTAGCCGCGCACTTGCGCGAGCGCGAGGGCCTCGGCGCCGGTGGTGGCCCAGTCGACGGTGTAGTTGATTTTCGCGAGGAGGCTGCCGAGGACGATGCGGTTGTAGTCTTCGTCCTCGATGGCGAGGGCGCGGGCGGAGAGCGGTTGGGGCGGCGTGGGGGCGGCGGAGGCGGGCGTGGCGCCGGCGCGGGCGAAGGGGATGTTGATGTAGAAGGTGGTCTCGGCGTTGGCGCTGACGGCGCCGACTTCGCCGCCCATCGCGTTGGCGAAGCGGCGGCAGATAGCGAGGCCGAGGCCGGTGCCGTGGATGTTGCGCTGCACGGCGTCGTCGCCGCGCGTGAAGCTGTCGAAGAACTTGTCGAGCGTCTCCTTCGGGATGGTGGGGCCGGAGCTGGCGACGCTGACGGTGAGGCGGAGCTGGTCGTCGACCGGGGTGAGCAGCGTGCTGACGCGCGCGCCGGGCGGGGTGCCGTATTTGAGGGCGTTGTTGAGGAGGTTGGCGAAGATTTGGCGGAGCTTGCCGACATCGCCGACGAGGGTGAGGTCGGCCGGGGGCCGATCGAGAAACACGATCTGTTCGCCTCGCGGGTCGAGGGTGGCGACGACGGCCTCGAGGGTCGCGCGCGGGTCGAACGGCGCGGACTCCAGCGCGACGCGGCCGGCCTCGATGCGGGAAAAATCAAGGATGTCGTCGACCGTGCTGCGGAGCTGGTCCGCGCAGTGGTGGAGGAGGCGGAGGGTCTCGGATTGTTTCGCGGAGACGGCGGGCTGATCGCGGAGGATTTCCACGAGGCCGATGACGCCGTTCATGGGGTTGCGGATTTCGTGCGACATCGAGGCGAGAAACTCGGTCTTGGCGGCGCTCGCCTCCTGGAGGGCGCGGGTGCGTTCGTCGACGACGCGTTCGAGTTCCGCGGTGCGACGGCGGATCTGGCGCGTGCGGATGCGGTAGAACGCGACGAACCCGAGCGCCGCGATCGCGACGTAGGCGCCGACGGCCGCGCGCCTGCGATACCAGGGCGCGAGGACGCGAAACGCATGCGTCACGACCGGACCGGCGAGGCCGAGGCGCGTCGCCCGCACCTCCAACGCGTAGTCGCCGGAGGCGAGCGCAGGATAGCGGACGGTCTCGCCGAGCGCGGCGGGGACCCACGTGGTCTCGGTGGGGCGGAGGCGGCGCTCGAGGCGGGGCTTCTCGCCGAACTCGTCGTAGGCGAGCGCGCCGGAAAACGTGAGGCTGTTATCGCGGGCGGCGAATGCGGCCGGCGGCGCGGGCGCGGTCGCCGAGGCGCCTGTGCGCGGATCGCGGAACGCGAAGCGCAGGCGCGGCGGCGCGGGCGCGATGGCGGGCGGGAGGTGTTCGCTGTTGAGTTCGAGGATCGTGGCGTCGCCGCAGAGGAGGAGGCTGCGATCGCTTCCCGAGAGGGCGTGGATTTCGGAGAGGTGCGGGAGGCCCTTGGCCTCGGCGGTTTCCCAGACGATGCGGTCGCCCCGCGCGACGAGCCGGCCGAGGCGGCGCTCGCCGTCCTGCTCGCCGACGAGCCAGAGGCCATCGGCATTGGCGGCGATTTGCTGGGCGCGGATGCCGGCGGTGTTTTCGACTTCGCGGAAATCTAGCCCGTAGCGCACGCCCTCGCGCGAGGACATGATGAGCGTGGAGCCGAGGGCGTGGAGGGTGGCGTTGGCGGCGTTGGGTCGAGTGGCGACCTTTGTAAACGTGAACGGCGGCTCGACCGGGGCGCGATAGAGCGAGCCATCGAGCGTGGCGGCCCACAAGGTATCGCCGATCCGGGCAAAGCCGCACGCGTCGAGCGGCGGACCGTCAATCCGCGTGGTCGTGTGCGCCGTCGGATCTAGCAGATATAGGCGGGACATCACATTCGTAAGGACACCGCCATTGGGTAGTTCGATGATTGCCGCCGGGATGCTACCTGGAGTCGCGAATTTCTTCGCCCCGATTCGGATCCAACCGAAGTATCCGAGAAAATTTCCGGATCGCGTCCGCGAGAATGCGAAAGTGCGGGGAAAGCGCTCTGTCGTGCCATTTTCTCCGTAGAGGACGGCGTGATCCTCGAATCGAACAAAAAGGCCGTCTCCCCGATGCGCCGCCTCGGCAGGCTCAGGAAGCACAAGCGAGCGACCAAACCGGGTTGATTCGATGACGGCGACGCCGTCGGCCGAACCGGTCCAGAGCCGGCCCGCACCGTCCACTTGGGCGATCATCTGGGAGCCGCTAGCGAGGCCCGAGCGACGAGTGATGAAACGCAAAGACCCGTCCACGGGGTCCAGGAGCGCCACGCCTTTGTTGACCGTCGCGATGGCGACGAACTTGTCCCACACGACCGCCGAGGCCATCAGGCCCGCGTTGTTGAGTTTCTCGGTATCGGCCACCTTTCGGTAACCGTCGGCTTCGAGCTTGAAAAGGGCCCTAGCCGTTAACGCGAAATTGGTGTCAGTCCAAATCCACACATCGGTGGCGTGGGACGGAAGGGGGTTTTGAAAAGGAACGAGCCCCTCGCCGACGACTTCCCAGAGGGCGACGCCGGGTTGGCTAACGATGACCCGGTCGTTCCATCGGTTGAGCCATAGGTGGTCCCTCGCCGGGAGCACGCTGCGGCGCGCGCGTTTGGCGATAGGGTCAATGATCCAGACCGCCTCACTGGTCGTCGCGACGATCAGGTCGCCGGACTTCGCCAAATACCAAAACTCACCCGCTTGCGAAAGTTCCGGAATTTCGAGGGCTTGGTAGCGGCTCTCCTTTGTAAGAGGGAGCTTGATCCGGCCAATTTCGTTGACCGACGCCGCCCACAGCGTGTCGCCGTCCACCAGGAGTCCGCGGATTGAGGACCGATGCGGTTCAGCCAGAAACGACCAGCCATTTTCCTGATAGAAACCAATCCGCTCGCCGCTCACGATCATCTGGCCCTGAGCGGTCGAGGTGATTTGCCACACGTATTTCTCCCCGGAAAGCTGTCTGGCGCTAAAGACCGAATTCAGCGGACTCCACTCCGGTTCAGCCGCAGCCAGCGGCCCCATCAGGACCGCCCCCCAACAGAAGAGCAGCCGCAACGCGGTGGGCGGAACCGTCATCACCGAAGGAAAGGTAGCTGCATACCGCTGGGAAGGTAGAGGCATTCTGCCGCAAAGGTAAATGGCGGGTTATGAGATTCGTCGCGGCGACGTTACCATGTCGCCGCAATGAAAAAACTCATCTCGTTGGTTTTGGCGGTGGTTTCAACGCTGCTCCTCGCAGTCGGTTCCGCTCATGGTGCGCAAGCTGTCGATAGTTTGACCAACTCGCCCGGACTTTCCGGGCCTTCGGGCACGGCGAATCTTTTTCCAGGACCGCCTTGCATAGGTGGCGGCGAAGAAGAGGACCCGACTCTCCGCTAGCCACTCACGGCTCCGTTCCGCTCCCTCTTCGTTCCCATGTTCAGCCTCGCCGCCATCAACTACCGCGAGATCTTCGCGACCGATGGCGGGCCGATTGAGCGGATCGATTTCGGGACCATCGACGTCCTTGGCCGGCCCGCCCATCAGGCCAACGCCTACCTCGCGCCCGGGCTCATCCGGCGCAAGCCTCTCCTCAACGTTTACGGCAACTCGGACGGCACCGGCGCCAGCGCGACCGCCCAGATCGCGCGGCACATGGCGATCTCGGAGGCGTTGGAGCGATGGGCGTTTTACAGCGTATCGCAGGGCGAGGAGGCGGCGAAGTTCGGATTCGACGTCGACCACTCCACCAACGGCATGGCTGCGTATCCCGGTTTCCTCAAATCGCAGGCGCGCACGCGCGCGCGGTTCGAAGCGCTCGAGCGGTGGGCGCTCGTTTCGTGGTGGTCGGGCCACATGCGCGCGACCGTCATGGGCGATGAGCTCTTCGGCGTCTCGGCGTTGCGGCTGGAGCACGGCGCGGACTTCGGCGAGGTGGCGGTGCTGTTTCGCCGCTCGGCCTCGGGCCACGTCGGCTACGGCTACTCGGCGGGCGCGACATTCAAGACCGCCGTCGCGCGTGCGGCCGTCGAGCTGGCGCGCAACGAATTCGCCGTCGCCTCCTACAAGCTTCGCACGGTCGCCCGCGACGTGACCAACTACTTTGAGCGCCGCTGCCTGCACTTCGCGGGCGAGGAGGGCCACGCCGAATTCCTCCGCCGCGTCTTCGATCGCAAGCCGCACCGCGCGGTCGACTGGCGGGTGCGGTTCGACGGCGAGCTGCCCGGCCCGTGGTCCCGCTACGCGACCGTCTGGCGCGTGGTGCCCGAAATGCCGTCGCTCGACTTCCTTGATCCCGCAAAGCCGTTTTTCTTTTGGTAACCCCATCCCCCTATGCCGCTGCACACCCTCACCGAACTGGAACGTCTCGTCACCCGTCAGGATCGCCGCGCGGCCGTGGCGCTCGTGCGCGCCTCTGTCGTCGACGGCCGGCTCGCCGCGCGCGACGGCATCGAGTTGATGCTCGCGATTTGGAAGGGCTCCGCCGCCGAGGTGGGCCGGGCGTTGCGGGCGGCGCGGTCGGGCCTGCTCGCGGCCTACCGCTACGCCCCGTATTCCGGTCATGGAGTCGCTTGAGGAGCCGCTCCTCGAGGCTCTGGCCGAGGAGCGCCGCCTGTCGGAGGAACGCGCGCTGCTGCCCGCGTTTCTCTGCCATGATCTGGCCAACGTTCTGGGCGGCGTCACGCTCGCCTCGCAACTGATTCTCTCCGGGCGGCTGTCCGCGGCGTCGCACGCCGAGCGCCTCGCTGAGATCCACGGCGGCGTGCGGCGGATGCGCGAACTCGTCGAGGGCGCCCGCGAACTCTACGTCGACCGGCGCGTGCCGCGCGACTTTGCGCGCCGCGATCTCGTGGCGTTTGTGCGCGGGCTGGTCGAGGAGCGCGGCGTGTGGCCGGCCGGGGCGCCGGTGGCGCTGGAGCTGCCGGCGCGGGCGGCGCTGGTGTTTTCCCCGACCCTCTTGCGCCACGTCCTGGTCAACCTCGTCGGCAACGCGATCGCCTACTCCGCCGATACGTGGGTGCGCGTGCGGCTCGCGCGCGTGCGCGGCGGACGCTGGCAAATCTCCGTGGCGAACGGCGGCCCGGGTATCCCGCGCGACCACCTGCCGTTTCTCTTCACGCCGGATGTGCGCCTGAAACGAGACGGCCGCGTCGACCGCAGCGGCGTCGGCCTCTATGTCGCCCGCTCCTGTGCGCGCTCGCACGGCGCGACGCTGCGCGTGCGCACGCGCCCGGGGCTCACGGTGTTTGGGTTTCACCTCGAGGCCGACGGGCCGCCGGCCGCGCTCGAGCGCGCTTAGCCGGCGGGTTTCAGATCGACAGCGCCGTCGCCGTCGCGAGCATCCCGCCCGACATGGAACCGCTTCGCCACCTCTTCGCGCAGAATCAGGCCTGGGCCGAGCGCATGCTCGCGCGGGACCCCGAGTTTTTCCGCCGCCTCGAGCGCCAGCAAAACCCCGCCTACCTCTGGATCGGCTGCTCCGACAGTCGCGTGCCCGCCAACGAAATCGTCGGCCTCCTGCCCGGCGAACTCTTCGTCCACCGCAACATCGCCAACGTCGTCGTCCACACCGACCTCAATTGCCTCAGCGTGATCCAGTTCGCCGTCGAGGTGCTGCGCGTGAAACACATCATGGTCGTCGGCCACTACGGTTGCAGCGGCGTGCGCGCGGCGCTCCGCTGCGAACGTGTCGGGCTCGCCGACAACTGGCTCCGCCACGTGCAGGATGTGCGTGAGAAACACGACGCCTGCATCTGTCGCCTCCCC
>JBEANZ010000049.1:0-15344 GCA_041165185.1 Verrucomicrobiota bacterium
CGTCGACTCCACGCTCTACTCGACCACAAGCATGCTCCGCACAATTGAGCTGATCCTCGGGCTGCAGCCGATGTCGCAATTCGACGCCGCCGCGATGCCGATGTGGAATTGTTTCGGGGACCGCGCCGACCTCACGCCCTACACCGCGCGCCCGTCGAACGTGGATCTCACGGCGAAAAACCCGAAGCTCGCCTGGGGCGCGCGCGAATCGAACCGCATGGATTTTTCCGCCCCCGACAAAGCCGACGATCTCAAGTTGAACCAAATCGTGTGGCGCAGCGTGCGCGGCGCGGACTCCCCGATGCCCGCCCCCGTGCGCGCCGCCTTCTACAAAGCGCACCCGAAGAAAGACGACGATTAGGCGAATAGGCCGCGAGCTCGCTCGCGCTCCGTCCAGCGGCGGTCCCCGCGCTTGCTCGATGTAGGGCTGGCGCTTGTCGCCACGCCGTCGCGCAGCAAACGTCCGTTCTCCTCATCACGCAAAAACCGCGACGGCTTGCCGACGAGCGGCAGCCCTACGCTGCGCCTTGCTGCGCCAGAGGCACCGATGAACTCGCCCATCCGGGGCGGCTGAATGCGCCGCCCGCCTCGCGGCTTGCCCTCCTCCGCCCGCCACGCCCAACTGGCGCCGCGTCCCCCCCGCCCCGATGCTCCAAACCGCCCCCGCCGCCCAAGAATTTTTCTGGGACGATCTCCTCGAATACATCGGGGAGAAGCGCGTCATCCCGATCATCGGCGCGGAATTGCTCACGGTGCCAGACGGCACCGGCGGCGAGATTCCGCTCATGCGCGTGCTCGCGCAGCGGCTCGCTGAGCGTCTGCGCGTCTCCGCCGACGATTGCACCGGCGACGATGCGCTCCACCAAGTCGTCTGCCGCCACCTCCAGCGCGGCGGCCGGCGTGAGGAGGTTTACCCGCGCATCCGGACTATCCTCAAGGAGCTCGCGCCCGCCGTGCCGCCGATCCTGCGCGAGCTCGCGCGCATCCGGCATTTCAACGTGTTCGTCACGACGACGTTTGATTCGCTCCTCGCGCAGGCGCTCGACGAGGAGCGGCACGCGGGCGCACCGCCCACGCTGTCGCTCGCCTACTCGCCGAACAGCACGACCGATCTTCCGCCCGACGCGCGGCGCAGTGAGACGCCGACGGTGTTTCATCTCCTCGGCCGCATTTCGGCTTCGCCCGACTACGTGATCACAGAGGAGGACACGCTGGAGTTTTTCACCGCGATGCAGTCGGAGTCGAAGCGCCCGAACGTCCTCCTCGACGAGCTGAAGTCCTCGCACCTCCTGCTCATCGGAAACACGTTTCCCGACTGGCTCGCGCGCTTTTTCATCCGCATCGCGAAAAACGGCCGCCTCTCCAACCAGCGCGAGGAACTCGAAATCGTCGCCGATCGCCGCTCGCGCCACGAACCCGGCCTCGTGCTCTTCCTGCAAAATTTCTCCTACCGCACGCAGCTCTTCGAACAGGGCAACGCCGCCGAGTTCGTCCGCGAACTGAGCGCCCGCTACCAAGAGAAATTTCCGAGCGTGACGCCGAGCAGCGCGAGTCTCGCCGAAGCTCCGCGTAGCGGAGCGAAGGCGGACGCGACCGCTGAGGCGATGAAACCCGGCTCCGTCTTCCTCAGCTACGCGAGCCAGGACGCCCCCGCCGTGAAGCGCATCCGCGACGCCCTCGAAGCCGCCGGCATCGAGGTCTGGTTCGACCAACGCCGCCTCGAAAGCGGCGACGACTTCGACAAGGAAATCAAAAAGAACATCCGCGGCTGCTCGCTCTTCCTACCCGTCATTTCCGCCCACACGCAGGCGCGCCACGAGGGCTACTTCCGCCTCGAATGGACGCTCGCCGCCGAGCGCAGCAAACTCATCGCCGAGACGATTCCGTTTATTTTGCCCGTCGTGATCGACCCCGTGAGCGAAAACGACGCGCTCGTGCCGGAGCGTTTCCTGCAAGTGCAGTGGAGCCGCCTCGCCGCCGGCGCGACGACGCCGGAATTCGTCGAGCGCATGGTGCGGCTCATCCGAGATTTTCGGAAACGCGAACGCGGGCTGCTCTGAAACCTCCCTGATTTTTAACCACCGATTACACGGATGAACACGGATCAGAAATGCCGACGGAATTTTGGAACGCTAATCCGCGCTAATCTCCGCTTATCTGAGTCTGAATTAGCGATGATTAGCGAAGATTAGCGTTCCAAATTCCGTCTTCCCACGGTGAGTCCCCAAGCCCCCATTCCCTCCGCCGCCATCGACCGCGAGAATCCGTGGCCGGGCCTCGCGTCGTTCACGGAGGACGCGCGGGCATTTTTCTTCGGCCGCGAAAAGGAGACCGACGAACTCGTCCGGCTTGTCCGACGCAACACCCTCACCGTCCTCTTCGGCCAATCCGGCCTCGGGAAATCCTCGCTGCTCCAAGCCGGCGCCTTTCCGCTGCTGCGCGAGGCGGATTTTCTGCCGCTCTACCTGCGCCTCGATCATTCCGTTGATGTTGGAGCCGCGGCGCCCTCGCCGCGTTCAGCGGATCCAATCGCGGCGGGGGCGCCGCGGCTCCAACCGAGCCTCGCCGACCAAGTCAAAGCCGCGCTCGTCGCCGCCTTCCAATCCGTCGGCGCCGATGCGCCCGCGCCGCGGCCGGATGAGTCGCTCTGGGAATATTTTCACCGGAAGGACATCGACATCTGGTCCGCGAAGAATCGCCTCCTCACGCCGATCCTCGCCTTCGATCAGTTCGAGGAAATTTTCACCCTCGGGCGCGCGACGGATGCGCAGCGCGAGCGCGGGCGTGCTTTCCTCGCCGAGCTGGCCGATCTCGTGGAAAACCGTCCGCCGGCGGCGTTGCGGGAAAAATTCGACGCGGGCGAACTCGACCCGGCGCGCTACGCTTTCGACAAGCCGTCATGTCAGGTGATTTTGAGTTTGCGCGAGGATTTTCTGCCCGACCTCGAAGGCCTGAAAAACGAGATGCGTTCGATCATGCAGAGCCGCATGCGCGTGCGCCGGCTCAATGGCACGCAGGCCCTCGAGATTGTTACGCGCCCCGCGCCGCACCTCCTCGCCGAGGGTGTGGCGGAGCGCATCGTGGAGTTTGTGGCCGGCGCGCGCGGTGGCTCCGCCGAACGCCTCGCCGAGCTCGAAGTCGAGCCCGCGCTCCTCTCCGTCATCTGCCGCGAGCTCAATGAGCGCCGCCGCACGCTCGGCCAGCCGCAGATTTCCGCCGACCTCGTCTCGGGCAACCGCCGCGAGATTCTCACCGATTTCTACGAACGCAGCGTGGCCGATTTGCCCGAGGCGATGCGCGCCTTCGTCGAGGACCACCTGCTCACGAAGTCCGGTTTCCGCGACAATCTCGCGCTCGAGACCGCCCTTGAGTTTCCCGGCGTCACGCGCCCGCTGATCGATACGCTGGTCGCCCGCCGCCTCGTGCGCCTCGAAGACCGCCTCGGCGTGCAGCGCGTGGAGCTGACGCACGACGTGCTCGCCGAGGTCATCCGCGCCGCGCGCGACAAGCGGCAGGAGCGTGAATTACTGGAAGCCGAAGAACGCCGTCGGCGCGACGCGGAGAAGGACCTCGCGCGGACGCGCCAAAGCCTTTGGCGCGCCCGCGCGATTGCCGTGGGCGGCATCGCGCTCGCCGTGGTCGCTGCCGCCAGCGCCGTCTTTGGGTTCGTCAACCTCCGTCGCGCTCGCGAAGCCGAAGCGGTCGCGGTCAAGGCTGCGGTCGCCGCCCGCGAGGCGGAGAAAACGCAGGCCCGCTTGCGCGAGCAAGCCGAGGCCAATCGTCGGACGACAGCCGTGGCGCTTGAAGAAGCCGAGGGCGTCCTTGGCTTTAACCTCATCGAACTGGGCGAGCAGCTCGGCGATTATGGGCAAATGCCGCTGATGCGGCAGGTCGCGGCGAAGTCCGTGGCCTACTACGAGGCGTTGCCGGCTGAGTTGCATTCGCCGTCGATGCGCGCCGGGTATGCGCGGGCTCTCTGCAGCCTTGCGAGTGTGCTGTCGGTGCAGGGCGATATCAGCGCAAGTGCCAATCGCTACGAGCAGGCGTTGAAAATCTTCGCGGAGATTGAGCGGACGGGCGCGTTGACGAACGCGATGCGCCCCGACTACGGCGGCGCGCTCACCGGCCTCGCTTGGAACGCCTCCATCGAGCGGCGGTTTCAGCGTGCCATCCCACTGGCCGAGCAGGCGGAAGCCGTCCTGCGGCCCGCGGTGAATGACCCCAAGGCAGGCGGGCTGGTTCAGCGCCAGTTGAGCTCTGCATTGACGGCGCGAGGATTCGCCCTCCTGCGGGGAGGCGGCGGTGCCGCTGCTGCCACTCAAGCCCTGGCGGTTTTGCAAGAAGCGGTCGCGGCCATGGAAGAAGCGGATCGGCGTCCTCCGCTCCCGGCGCGGCCGGGGTTGCACGCCGGATTCGCGTCGTGGCTGCTCGGCGAAGCCTTGGGCCGTTTGAACCGGAGGGGCGAAGCGGTGGCACTTCGCGAAAGCATGAGCAAACGAATGCGTGAATTCATCGCCAAAGATCCCTATCTGGCGGCAGCGAAATCGACGCTTGCCCTCTGCGATCAGGCCGCGCTCGACGACATCGTGCGCAATTGGAACTTTGAACAATTCCTCCCGGTTCAGGAGGAATTGACGAGGCTGCGCGAGGATCTCCTCAAACTGGATCCGCACAATTGGCCCCTTAAGAATGACTCCATGATTAATTGGGCCAGCGATCGTTTTGGTTTCGAGTTTCGTCGGGGCAATTTCGCAGCGGCAGAAGCGGCCTCACGCAAGGGCCTCGAGCTTTTGACCGAGGGCTCCGAAAGCCTCTTCCTGCTCGGCAATGCGGCAAACGCGCAATTCAATCTGGCGGAATTTTATGCGGCGACGGGGCGCGATGCCGACGCCGATCGGGAGTTGGCCATCGCGGCCAAATACCGGGAGATGAGCGAACGGGAACTCTCCGACGCCACCCAAAAGGCGCTCGCGCAAGCGAGTCGTTCCGGGCAGCGCCGCGTGGCAAGCGCCCGTCTCAACTGGAACGGTGTGCGCCAACAGGCCGAAGCGACGCTCGCGAGCCTCGCTCAACTTCAGGTTTCGGACGCTGACCAGGCGAACTTGCGAAACCGGCGCAGTGAGGCGCAACGCGATCTGATGTGGGCGGCCTTTCACCTCAGCGACTACGCGGCGGCGCGGTCTGCGCTGGATCAGTCCGGCTTTCGTGCCGATCCGGCACCGCGCGAGAGTGACTCCACGCAGGACCGCTTCACCAATGCCGGGCGCCAGCTCACGCGAGTGCATGTGCTGTATCGCGCCGGCGAAATCGACGAGGCGCACCGGGTGCTCGCTGCGCTCTGGCCCGAGGTCGAAGTGGTCTTCGCTGCGGCTCCGCGTGAGCTGTTCAATCAAGTTCAAATGGCCCGAGCACTCTCGATAAAGGCAGAGGTGGAAATCATGGACGACGCCAGTCGCCGCGCGTTGCTCGAGCGCGCGGCGGATTATCTCAGGCCGGCCGCAGCCGCGGGCAAACTTGCCCGCTACGAACGGGAAGTCCTGCTGGCCGGCGTCGAAACCGCTCTGGCCGGCCGCGCGCCCATCGGTGCGCCGGCTGGCTCCGGGACACCATCGGCGACCACGGTGCCGAAGCTTTAGGCGATCCGCAGTCCTACGGCCGACCCCTTGACAGATTTTGCGAGCCAGCCGAATCTCATCGCATGGAAATCCTCACCGTCACCGAGGCCCAGCCGAAAATGGGCCGGCTGATTGACCGGGTGTTGCGCGGCGCGCCCGTGATTATCCGCAAGGGCAACCGACTGGTGCAATTGACCGAATTTGTCGTGCCGGACCCGATCCCCGAGCGACCCGTGGGCTATTTTCAGCGCCGCCCCGCCGACTACGCGATGGCCAATAGCGCGATCGCGGATGCGGGGCCGGTGCGTTGAGCGATGCACCAGTGGGACATCGTCCGCGTGCGGATCAACGAGCATGATCGCATGCTCATCCGGCGGTCGTGATTTCGTGCGAGGAAGATTGCCGCGATCCGGAGTTGCAGCGGGTGAACGTGCTCTACGGTTCGAAGAAACCGCCGGCGGCGAGTCTCCCGCCGTGGCAGGTATTGCTCAACGGCGCCGACGGCCTCGATTTTCGCACGGCGGTGGACTGCGGCGTGTTTTACCTCGTGGCGAAGAGTGCGTGCTCGCCGGCAATCGGAGCGGTCACGCTTGAGCGTCGTCGCGTGATCGGGCGCAAGATCATCGAAATTCTGCGACTGCGGTGGTGAGGCGCGAGGTGACCGAACGTGGCGCGAGCCGGCGGGCCGAACGGCAATTTGCATCCCGACGCCCGCCCACGTGGGCGGAGATCGAACAGGCGGAGGCGGCGGAGCGGGCGGGGGCGGGGCGGTGAAGGGGCAGGAGCTGTTACCAAACCACTCGCACGCTGTAGGCCGGGAAAGCTTGGTCGGAAGAAACGACCGCCAAGTCGTGCAGCAACGCGTGAGCGAGGATGACGCGGTCGAACGGGTCCTTGTGGTGCGGCGGGAGTTCGCTGCCGCGCAGCAGGACGTCGGCGGTCATGGGCAGTTCGACCAGTCCCCATTTCCCGACCTGCTCGGTCCACCACCGGCGCGGCGCATCGGGCAGCAGCAGTTTTCCCGCGTGGTGCTTGGCGCAATCTCCCAGAGCGTCGCGTGGCTGACATGCAACGCGGTCTCCGGAGCATTGATGGCGGTGGTCGCGGCCTGGCTCAAGCGGGCGGGTTCACTCGCCAGCCAAATGAGCGCGCAGGAATCGAGGAGCAGATTCACAACAAACCCAGCTCGTCCATCCCGGCATCATCCAGCGCGGCAAATGACGCGGAGGTCCACTTAACCGGAGCCGAGGTCGTCACGCCGACTTTTGGGCGCAAGGTTGCCGGCAAGGCGAGGAGCGGAATGATTTTTGCCACCGCGGTCGCGCCGTCGCGCAGGAGGATTTCTTCGCCGTCCTTCACATGGCGCATGAGCTGCGGGAAATGGGTTTCGGCGTAGGCGACGGTCGCTTCCATGCGGGGACTTTGCGGGGAGCCTTCGTCGGGTCAAGGAACCAGCGAATCCCCGCGTCGAACCAACCCGCGAACCGCGACCAGCGGCTAAAAGAATCGTTTGGCGGCGTTTTCACCGGACGGCAACGTGCTCGCGGGGCGATAACGCCACCGGCGCGACCGCCCGCACCCTGCATTTCCGGCGCGCGCCCTCGTGGGCGGAGATCGCACAGGCGGAGGCGGCGGAGCGGGCGGGGGCGGGAAAGCCCTCCGGGCAACGCTGAACACTCAACGCTTAACGCCCAATGCTCAAGTTCGGGGCAACGGCATCCGCTCCAAGAATTGAGCGTTGAGCGTTAAACGTTCGTCTATGCCTTTTCCCCAGCTATCACGCGAAGTTGATGTTGTTGCCCAAGCCTTGTTCGCCGGCGTTTTTGAGCAGAGTCAGAAGGCGACTTGTCTCCATCTGCCGCGAGCGGCGGCGATTCAAAATTATCAAGCCGGGATAAGTCCCTGTGGCGACCGCGAGGGCAAGAAAGTGCGCGCGATTACAAGTGATCACGATGCGTCCGTCAGCGCAGGCATGTTTCTACAACGTGTCGTCGGGCGTGTCGGGTGGCAGAACCTCGCTCAAGCGCACCGCCTCGTGGCCCCGCGAGCGCAGCAACAACGCGAGATCGGCCGGCACGTCGTGATCGAGGAAAAACCTCACCGCGCGTCTTCGGCCATCTGCTCGGCCACCAGGGTGTCAATTTCCGGGCGGTGATCCTCATAGTAAGCGAGGCACTCGTAAACCTCCGAGCGTTTCAAGTCGGGGAAGCAACGCGGGATCACGGTGTCGATGGTTTCGCCGTTTTGGAGCAGGCCGATGACGTCATGCACGCCGATGCGGGTGCCTTCGATGATGGTGCGCCCGGCACACACACCGGGAAGGTTTGTCAGGTAGCGATAGGAGGTCGCGGGCATGGGGAAAACCTACGGCATAGGCCGGTCGGCGCAACGTCGTCTTCCCCCAAGCCGGCAACGCGGGTTGTCCACCGGAAGCACGCGTTGGCAGATCGGCGCGTAGCTACAGCGTGCGCACATGCCCACGCTCACCGCGAAAATTCTTCAGGCCGGCAATTCCAAGGCGCTGCGCCTGCCGCGCAGCCTCAACGCAAAGGTGAAAACCTACCACATCGAGCCCTACGGGAAGGACGGCTTCATCGTCATCGATCCCGCGGCCGAGGCGCGGCGGTTGAAGGCGCTGCGGGCGCTATGGGGTTCGGTGCCGGATTTTCCTGACCACACGAAATGATCTTCCTGCCGGACACGAACGTGTTCGCCCGCTTCCTGCGCGGACGGCCGGAGGATGCGGAGATGAAAATCCGATTGGAGGAATCGTTGGGCGCCTGCCGGCCATCGGCAATCGTGCTGACGGAATTGGAATACGGCGCGGCGAAGCGCCCGGACCTGCCGGTGTTTCGCGAGCGGATCGCGCGGCTCAAGCGGGTGTTTCTGCGGGTGGAGCCGGTTGACGAGAAGGCCGCGCATCACGCGGGCTGCGTGCGGGCGTTTCTCGCCAACCTGAAACCCAACGCGCAGCCCATCGGCGCTTACGATGCGCTGCTGGCCGGCCATGCGCTGGCGCTGGGCGCGGTGTTCGTGACGCGGAACACGCGGGAGTTTGGGCGGGCGCCGGGGTTGGGCGTGGAGGACTGGCAGGGGTAGGCGGCGCGTAACCGATCACTTCAGGTTCCTCGCTGTTTCCGGTGGGCTGCTACCGATGACAGGGGGCCCTGAAGGGGCGAAAAGTTGAAAGCCCAGGGCACCGCCCTGGGCTATCGACTTTCGCCCCCTCGGGGCTTCTGAACGGACGGCCTTCGACCCACCGGAAATAGCGAAGAATCTCACTTCATCATTTCCGCGAGCAGTTTTTGCATGGACTCGGCCCAGAGTTGGTAGCCGGCGGCGTTGGGGTGGAGGCGGTCGGGCATGATGTTGAGGTGGAGCTTGCCGTCGTCGCCGAGGAATTTCGCGGTGAGGTCGAGGTAGCGAATCGTCGCGCCGTCGTCGAGGCGGGCGAGGTCGGCGTTCACGGCGTTGATGACGGCGGTTTTTTCCACGCCGGTGTCGATGGTGCCGTCGCGGTTTTTGCGTTCGCCGCGGGGGAAGATGGCGAGGAGGAGGATTTTCGTGGCGGGGAGCTTGGCGCGGATGAGGGCGATGATTTTGCGGTCGGCGGCGGCGATTTCGGCGGCGGTGTGGGAGCCGGAGTTGTTGGTGCCGAGCATGAGGACGAGGACTTTCGGGGCGAGGCCGTCGAGTTCACCGTGCTCGATGCGCCAGAGGACGTTTTGGGTGGTGTCGCCGCCGATGCCGAAGTTGGCGGGTTGGAATTTGCCGTAGTAGTGCTCGAAGATGTGCGGGGCCTTGGCCCAGCCTTCGGTGATGGAATCGCCGAGGAAGAGGAGGCCGATGGGGCCGGCCTTGGCGCGGGCGAGGAAGGATTCGTGTTTCGCGAGGAAGGCGCCGGTGTCTTTTTTCGCGAGGGGGGCGGAGGCGTCGACTTTGGCGGGGGGCGCGGCGGGGGCGGGGGCGGGGGTGGCGGCGGGCGCGGGGGTTTGCGCGCGGCCAGACGGGAGAAGCGCGGCGAGGGCGAGGGCGCCGAGCGGCAGGAGGGAGAGGAGGCGGGGGAGTTTTTTCATGGGGAGGACCGGATCGAAAGGGCTGGGGCGGGGATGTCGAGTGCGGGGGCGGAGTTACGCGCGGGCGGAGATGTGCGCGGTGGCGACAGCGAGGGCGCGGGGGTCGGGCGAGCAAGAATCGGTGGGTGGTGACGGGGCGGATTTTTTTGGAACGCTAATCTTCGCTAATCTTTCGGAGGGCGCAGGGCATGGCGGGCGCGTGCGGGCCGCGCCTTATCGGCGCGGCGCGGGGGCGTTGGGCGCGGGCGCGGGCGCGGAATTTTTTGGTTTGCCGGGATTTTTTCGGGGTGAAACGCGGAGGACGCGGAGCGCGCGGAGCGGGGAACACGCGGGTGCGTGCGGGCTGTTCCTTTTTCTCCACGGGCGGCGGTGGCGCGCGGGTGGGCGGGGCGGTTTATTTTTTCCGTTGGGCCCAGAGGTTGTCGACGGTGTAGAGGGCAAGGGCGATCCAGATGAACGCGAAGTGGATCGCGTCGGTGCGCGCGAACGGCTCGTGGTAGAGGGCGACGCCGAGGAGGAATTGGACCGAGGGCGCGAGGTATTGGAGGAGGCCGAGCGTGGTAAGGCGGAGGCGTTGCGCGCCGTAGGCGAAGAGCACGAGCGGCACGGCGGTGATGATGCCGGAGGCGGCGAGGTAGAGGTGTTTGGCGGCGGAGAGCTGGCCGTAGGCGCCGAGGCCGGCGCGGTAAGACCAGAGGAGAAACGCGAGCGCGAACGGGGCGACAAGGAGCGTCTCGACGGTGAGGCCGGTGAGCGCGGGGAGTTGGGAGCGTTTGCGCAGGAGGCTGTAGCCGCCCCACGTGCCCGCGAGCGCGAGGGCGATCCAGGGCGGGTGGCCGAGGCGGAAAATCATCAGGGTGACGCCCGTCGCGGCGCACGCGATGGCGAGCCATTGGGTGCGGCGGAGGTGTTCGCCGAGGAGGAAGCGGCCGGCGGCGACGTTGGCGAGCGGCACGAGAAAATACCCGAGACTCGTCTCGAGGACGCGGTCGTGGTTCACGCCCCAGACGTAGACGAGCCAGTTGGCGGTGAGGAGCGCGGCGCCGAGGGCGTTGCGCGCGAAGCCACCGGCGGTCGCGAGCGCGGCGCGCACCTCGCCGAAGCGGCGCTGGGCGGCGACGAGCGCGATCACGACGACGCAGGTCCACACGCTGCGGTGCGCGATGAGCTCCGTCGGCGCGAGGACCTTGAGCTGTTTCCAATAAATCGGGAATGCGCCCCAGAGCAGGTAACACACGCTCGCCGCGAACACCCCGGAGCGGGCGCGCGCGGCGGCGGCGGGCGCCGCAGCGTCGGGCGCGGAGACAGCAGCGGGAGCGGAGGTGGAGACGTGAGCGGACACGCGGGTGACGTTCGTCACGCCAGCGGGGCGGT
Organism: Verrucomicrobiota bacterium; assembly: GCA_041165185.1. GTDB lineage: Bacteria > Verrucomicrobiota > Verrucomicrobiia > Opitutales > Opitutaceae > JBEANZ01. The sequence continues at coordinate 11,066 of JBEANZ010000049.1, forward strand.
CAACGACTGCGGCGCGCCCGACGGCCCGCGGCGCGCGCAGCGGCGGCTATTTTTTCGCGGCGCCTGTGAAGCTGTATTTCTCGCGAAACTCCGCCGCCGCCTGCGCGCGCGCCGTCTCGGGGGCGACGCCCTGCGCGACGAGTTCGGCGGCGCGGCGTTCAACCCAGCGCTGGCGCAGGCTGTCCTCGGTCTCACCGGAAAGCGTGGTGGTTTCCTTCGGCGCGGCGGATTTTTTCGAGAACAGGCAACCGCCCGAGAGGGTCGCGGCGGCGACGAGGCACAGGAGAAGCGGCAGCCGAGGAGAGGGAGACGGGCGTTTGGACATGGGTTTTTCGCGAGGCGGGAAAAGTGCGATTCGCGCCCTGCGACCGCGAGCGAAACTTTTTGTTTTCGCCCTGCGCGGGAAAACCGTTTTCGTCGCGCGCATGAGTGACGAGCAAACGCCCCCGCCGCCCGCGCTGCGCCTGAAGCCGCGCCTGAAGCCGGCGGAGGGAGGGGCGGCGAGCGCGCCGGGCGCGGTGCCGCCGGCGCCCGTGCCGGCGCCCTCGCCAGCGTCGCCGCCAGCGTCGCCGCCAGATGCCGGTGCGGCGACTACGGCCGTTGAGCCGCCCGCGCCCGCAGGGAGTTCGCCGGTGGCGGCTCCTGCGGTTGCTCCCAGCGCCCCCACTACTGTCGCTCCACCGACCGCCGACGGCCCCCCGCGCGTGAGATTGAAACCGCGGCTCGGTGCCCCGGCCGCGAACGCAAGTCCGGCCACCGCGACTGCGGTGGGCGCGGCGGTTGAACCGGTCGCCCCCGCTCCTACGACCCCGGCCGCGGAATCGCCGCCCGCTGCTCCCACAGCGCCTGCGACTCCCGTTTCGCCATCGGCGACGCCGTCGGCATCGGCGTCGGTTTCAGTCGCCGGACCAACCATCGCATCCACCCCGCCGGCGTCACCGCCGGCTGCTGCTCCGCTGGCGGGGCCCGCGCCGGTGGCGCCCGCCGTGACGCCTGTGACGCCTGCGGGGGCTGCGCCGGATCCTGCCACGCCGGCCGCAGTCGCCGCCCCCGCCGCCCCGCCGCGCTTTCAGTTGAAAAACCGGGTGAGCCTGACGCCGCCCGCCGCCGCACCTGCTTCGCCCGCGCCTGCCGCCGCCCCCGCGCCCCTCGCTCCAACGGCACCGCCCGCGCCAGCGAACCCCGCGCCTCTCCCGCCCCCTCCGCCGCCCTCCGGCGCCGCGGCACCGCCTCCGCCACCCACGACCGCCACGCCGGCCGAGCCCGGAAAATTCAAGCTTAAGTCCGCCGCCCCCGCAGCCGTCGGTGCCGGTGGTGCCGGCGCACCGGCGGCGCCCGCGACCTCGTTTCCGCCCCCGCCCGGTGCCAAGCCCGCCGGCACTCCGCCGCCACCGCCCCCGCCGCCTCCCCCGGGCGCAAAGGCCAAGACCCCGCCGCCGTTCCCCGTCGTCGCCCCGCCCGCCACGGGCAAAACCCAGCCTCCGATCCCGCATATTGCGGTTCAAACGCCGGTCGACGAAATCGCCGAACCCGAGCCGCCGGCGCCGCCCGCACCAAAGAGCAAACGCACCCGCAATATCATCCTCGCCGGGGCCGCCGTCGTCATCCTAGCGCTCGCCGGCGCCGGTTACTATTTTCTCGTCGGGCCAAAACCGGTGCCGCCCCCGACACCCGCGACGAAAACCACGCCCCCTCCCGCCGCACCCAAATCCGCCGCCGCGCCCGCGACCCCCGCGCCCACCAAGCCCGGAACTCCCGCGCCCGCGCCCACAACCGCGCCCGGTGCCGGCCCGACGCCATCGGCCACCCTCAACAACCTCGCCCAAGCGCCGGTCAACGCGATCAACAAGGCCCAGGACGCGGTTACGGCCCGCCGCGACAGCGGCCAGGCGCGGGTGGATGCGCTGCTCAACGGCGAGGAGCCGCCCGCGAAGCCCGCCACGGCCGCCCCCAAGGCCGCCGCACCCGCCCCGGCGACCGCGCCGCGGACGGGCGGCGTCTCCACCGCCATCGCGCCGGGCATCACCGCCAGCAGCAGCGACATCGAATCCGCCGCCGAGGCGAGTCCCGCCTTCCGCGCCTTCGTCGCCGCCGCCAAGATCACGGGCCTTTTTCAAGGCGCGTCGCCCCGCGTGATGCTCAACAGCCGCCTCACCCGTGTCGGCGACACCGTGGACAACACCCTCGGCATCACCTTTGAGGGCTACGACGCGGTGAAAAAGCAGCTCATCTTCAAGGACAAGTCCGGCGCCACCGTATATCGTCGCTACCCTTGACGATATAACGTCATCGGGTGCCCGCGCGTCCGGATCATGGACGCCCGCCCGGCAGGCGCTCCCGTAACTCCCGCGCGTGGCCGCGGGCGTCCCGGCCCGCCGGTTCACGACGGGGGGCGACGGCCAAACGTCGGCGGGCAGGGACGCCCGCCGCTACGACTGACGGGCGGGGAGGCCCGCGCTGCCAGCCCGTGTTTCCCCGCCTCTTTACCGCCGCCCGCGCCAGCGGCCGCCGCCACCGTGCGGGTTGATCTGGCCAGGGAGGTTGCGCGCGCCGCCGCGACCGCCGCGTTGCTGCGGCTCTTTCGGGCGCGGGGCGCCCATCGGCTTGTAGTCGAAACCTTCGAGGCGCAGCTCGGGGATTTTCGCACCGATGAAACGCTGAATGTCGCGGATGTCGCCGGCGTTTTCCGGGGTCACGAGCGTAAACGCGTCGCCCACGGCCTGCGCGCGGCCGGTGCGGCCGATGCGGTGCACGTAGTCCTCGGGTTTTTCCGGCACGTCGTAATTGATGACGTGCGAGATGCCGGCGACGTCGATGCCGCGGGCGGCGATGTCGGTCGCGACCATCACCTCGTATTTGCCGGACTTGAAACCGGCGAGCGCCTCGATGCGCTGGTTCTGCGAACGGTTCGCGTGCAGGACGGCGACGGAGTGATTGGCGGCCTTGAGACGGCGGGCGATCTTGTCGGCGCCGTGCTTGGTGCGGGAAAACACGAGCACGCTGTCGAAGTCGGTTTTCGCGAGGAGCGCCTCGAGCAGGTCGAATTTCTGCTCAAACGCGACCGGGTAGAGCGCATGTTTCACGGACTCGTTGATCGAGCGGTTGATGCCGACTTCGACGCGGGTCGGGTTGCGCAACGCAAACGCCGCCACGGCCGCGATTTCCGGCGGCACGGTCGCGGAGAAAAACAGCGTCTGCCGCTCGCGCGGGCAGCGGCTGATGATGTCGCGCACGACGGGCAGGAAACCCATGTCGAGCATCCGATCGACTTCGTCGAGGACGAGGATCTGGATGTCGCGGAGGTTGATTTCGCCGGTCTTGAGGTAGTCCATCAGGCGGCCGGGGGTGGCGACGATGACGTCGACCCCGCGCTTGAGTTCGCTGCGCTGGACGCCGTAGCCGACGCCGCCGAAGATCGCGACGGCGCGGATATCCGTGAAGCGCGCGAAGTCGCGGAAGGAGGTCTCGACCTGCGCGGCGAGTTCGCGCGTGGGCTCGAGGATGAGCACGCGAGCGCGGCCGTGTTTGCCGAGGCGCGTGAGGATGGGCAGCGCGAAGGCTGCGGTCTTGCCCGTGCCCGTCTGGGCGGAACCGATGAGATCGCCGCCGCCGAGGACGACGGGGATGGCGCGCAGCTGGATGGGCGTGGGGTCCGTGTAGCCGGCGGCTTGGACGCCGCGAAGGACGGACTCGGAGAGATTGAGTGCTTTGAAAGGCATGATGACTGGACTGGTTGGATCATTCTGGGCGCAGCGAAGAATCCAATCGGACACTCGATGCGCGCCGGCGGTCAGGCCGCCGGTGGGATTCTTCGCCGCGCCCCGAATGACGGGCGCAGCCAAGGTGCCCGCGCGCGCGGGCAAAAAGAAAGAGGGACGGAGCCCAAAGGACTCCGTCCCTCGAAAATCGGAATTTAGACCGAAGGCCGATTAGTAACGGCGCTCGCCGCGGTCGCCGCCGCCGCCGCGATCACCGCGCCAGCCGCCGCCACCGCCGCCGGAACGACCGCCGCCGCCGAAGCCGCGACCGCCGCCACCGCCGCCGAAGCCGCCACCCGGGCGATCTTCCTTCGGACGGGCTTCATTGACCGTGAGGGCGCGGCCACCGAGGTCGGTGCCGTTGATTTTTTCCGCGGCGGACTTCGCCTCTTCGGCGGTGCCCATGGTGACGAACGCGAAACCGCGGGGGCGGCCGGTCATCTTGTCCATGGCGACGTAAACGTCGGTCACCGCACCGTGTTGGCCGAAGTGAGCGCGCAGCTCGTCCTCGGTGGTCTTAA
>JBEANZ010000050.1:0-7175 GCA_041165185.1 Verrucomicrobiota bacterium
AATAAGTCATCACGCTCCCGAGCTGCCGCACGTAAATGAGCGCGATCAGTTTCACGCCAACCACCGCCCACAGCAGCCGCAGTCGCTCCTCCTGATACTGCAGCGGCACGACAAAATCGAAGCGGATTTCGTAGGCCAGGTAGAAGCTCCCCGAGATGATTACCGCGTAAAGCAGCGCGAGGATCAGGGAGCGACGGTTCGGGCCGATGCTGAAAATCCGTTTTGTCATGAGTCAGCGGGCGGCGTTGAGGGGCGAGGAGTCCCCGCGCGCGGTGCCGAGGAATTTCGGCATCGTCGCGTCCCCGTGAGCGTTGATGCCCGTGCGAAACAGCACGGCCTTCACCGTCAGCGCGAGGATGCGGACGTCGAGCCAGAGGCTGCGCGACTCGACGTAGGCGACGTCGAACTCGAATTTCTCGTCCCACGAAATCGCGTTGCGCCCGCGCACCTGCGCGAGGCCCGTGATGCCCGGCGGCACCTCGTGACGCCGGGCCTGACGCGGTGAGTAACGCGGCAGATACTCCACGAGCAACGGCCGCGGCCCCACGAGGCTCATCTCGCCGCGCAACACGTTCAACAGTTCCGGCAACTCGTCGAGCGACGACGCCCGCAGCCACCGCCCAAACGCCGTCAGCCGCGCCGCATCGGGCAGCGGGTTGCCGCCCGCGTCCGTCGCGTCGAGCATCGACCGAAACTTGATCAGCTCAAACGGTCGCGCGAGCCGGCCCGGGCGCGTTTGCCGGAAAAACACCGGACTCCCGAGCTTGAGGCGCACCACCAGCGCAACCACGCCGAGCAGCGGCAGCCACAGCGGCGCCGCCACCACGACCAGCCCGAGATCGAAAATCCGTTTCACCATGAGCGGCTAACCCCAATCAAGCTGGTTGAACCACAGATGGACACGGATGAACACAGATGCTCGGAACAATGCGGTTTGAAACGATTTGCATTTTCTCGCACTCCCCGGGGAGGCGCGAGCCGACTTCCGTAGCCGTCGCGGGTTGTCCGGCTGTAGCCGTGTCTATTCGTGTTCATCCGTGGTTCTTGAGCTGGATCGTTCGAAGCACACCCCACCAGTCACGCCGCGCGCGCGCAACGCCGAACCACGGCCGCCACGCGCCCGAGTTCCGCCGAGGTGAGATTCGAGCCCGACGGCAGGCACAGGCCGCGCGCGAACAAATCCTCCGCCACCTCGCCGCCGAAGCGCGCGCAGTCCGCGAACACCGGCTGGAGGTGCATCGGTTTCCACACGGGCCGCGCCTCGATGTTCTCCGCCGCAAGCGCCAATCGGATCGCCTCGCGATCGACGCCGAATTTTTCCGCATCGACGACGATGCACGTCAGCCAGCGCGAACTCGTCCCCCACGGCGCCTCCGGCATAAACTCAATCCCCGGCAGATCGGCGAACGCCTTTTGGTAGAACGCGCAGTTCGCGCGCCGCGCCGCCACCCGCTCGGCGAGCACGCGCAACTGCCCGCGCCCGATCGCCGCGAGCACGTTGCTCAGGCGGTAGTTGAAACCGATTTCCGAGTGCTGGTAATGCGGTGCCGGATCGCGCGCCTGCGTCGCGAGGAAGCGCGCCTTATCCATCAACGCCGCCTCCGCCGACACGAGCATCCCGCCGCCCGACGTCGTGATGATCTTGTTTCCATTGAAGGAAAAAATGCCCATCCGCCCGCGCGTGCCCGGCGTGATCCCCTTGTAAGTCGCGCCCAACGCCTCCGCCGCATCCTCGATCAGCGTGACGCCGTGCTGCGCGCACAGCGCCGCAATGGCGTCGAGATCCGCGCTCTGCCCGTAGAGATGCACGAGAATCACCGCGCGCGGCAGCCGCCCCACCCTCGCCCGATCCGCGAGCGCCTCGGCGAGGCGCGCCGGATCCATATTCCAGCTGGAGCGCTCCGCATCGATGAACACCGGCCGACCGCCCTCGTAGGCGATGGGATTGGCGCTCGCGCTGAACGTGAGCGACGAACAGAAAACCTCCTCCCCCGCGCGCAGGCCGATCAGCCGCAACGCGAGATGCAACGCCGCCGTCCCCGACGACAACGCCGCCGCGTGCGGGCTGCCGACGTGCGCGGCAAATTCGCGCTCAAACGCATCCACATGCGGCCCGAGCGGCGCGATCCAGTTGGTCGCAAAGGCATCGCGCACCAGCTCGAACTCGTCGGCACCCATGTGGGGCGACGAAAGGTAGATTTTGGGTTTCACGGCGGCGGCGCTCATGGCTGTGGGGCGGACGTCGCGCGAAGGGAAAAGGCGATGGGCATGGAGTCGAATGGGCTGCGCAGGCGGCATCGCCTCCCAGCGACGGCCTGCACAGAAACGCGGCGGAGCACAGCGACGATTCACCGCGCGGTCAACGTCGGCGTCCGCGATTTTCCCAAGCGGTGCCGGGTGGAGGAGAGCGTCGGCACGACGCCCTCCAGCACCGAATTGATAGGTCTCCCTCTACTTCCGCCGACCGACCCACGGCGCTCGTAAACAAGCACTCGCGGGTGGAGCGCGTAGCCTTCTACGCGCTTTTCTTGGGTCGCCCCGCAGCAGATTGAGGCTCACGCGGTGGCCTGACGACACGGGTTGAGACAGGAGGCGGCCTTTGACCTGCCCCGCGACCCTCACATCACACGCAAGGGCGGGTCACAGACCCCACCCTACTCCAAACGCCGAGACTCCGGCCATTTGCGTCGGGTCATCACAAGACGATAGATAATACCAGCGCCTCTTGATATTAGGCACGTAGGGCCGGCGCTTGTCGCCGAGCCGTCGCGCGCCATATGTCGCTCCTCGGTCCCACGTGAAATCCGCGACGGCGTGCCGGCAAGCGGCAGCCCTACAAAGTCTCAAGTTCACGAGACGTTTTGATAAGCACGTTGAGGGCACCCCGCTCCACCCATGACGCGCGCCGCCGCGCAGCGGCGAACGATGCACTACCGCGCCGCCCCATCTGCAAGCGGGATGGGCGTTTTCAGCCCGAGTTTTCCCAGCGAAGCCACCACCTCGCCCCACAGTGGCTCCGCGGCGAACTCACTGAACGGCCGGTTGCTCGACACGCGGATGAAATACTGCGCCTCGCTCCCGCTCATCGCGTAGCCCAGCGTGTCGCGCCACCATTTTAGCAAGTCGGGCCGCGCGTTGAACCGTTCGCCATAGTCGTAGAGCCGGTCGCCGACCAGGTGCCAAAACAACACGAACTGCGGCGCGCTTCCGTCGGGCGGCGTGAACCGCCGCCACTGCGCCGTCCGCAACTCGCTCGACCCGGCCGCAACCTTTTCCCCGAAACGCATCTCGTCGCAACGCCACCCATTCTCCGTCCAGCACCGGTCCGGCGTATGCGAGGCGACCTTCTGTAGCGGCATCCGCCCCGCGCCCCAATAGGCGACGTAAACCGAGAGCTGCGTGCCGCCGCGCCGAAACACGCGGAAACAGAAGTCATCGCAGTTCAACGTCCGCTCCACCGCCGAACTCGCCACCTCCGTGGCCCCGAGCAACTCATCCTTCGCCTCCCACCCCGCCGACGCCGATGGCAGGCGCGCGGCGAGATTGATCGGCCGCGCCGCGCCCGATCGATCGCCTTCTTTGACATTGCGAAGCCTAATTCCCTGCAAGCCGATCCCGGCCAGGAGCACGAGTCCCGCAATGCCCACGAACACCAGCTGTTTCGGGCGCGCCGCCATCAACGGATTCTCCGGGCCGGAGCGCCGACCACGGTGGTGTCGGGAAGCACATCGCGCAGGACCACGGATCCGGCGCCGATGTAGGCGCGGTCGCCGATTTTCACTCCCGGAATCACCGAGCAACGACTGCCAAAGAAAACCTCCCGCCCCACCTCCACCGCCGCCGTCAGATCGCAGTGGCAGTTGACTTGGGACCAGTCGCCAACGTTGGCGTCGTGATCGACCGTGGCGTGCAGGTTGAGCGCGACGCCCCGCCCCAGGCGGTTGTTCGCCGATACGACCGAAAACGGACACAGGATAACGCCCGCCCCCATTTCGACCTCGTGCCCAATCACCGCCGTCCGGTGAAACAGCCGGGAGAAACGCCCGCCCCGCGACGCGATCAGTTCCGAGCAATGGCGCTTCGCCGCCGGCACCCCGAGCGCGCACACGAAGACGTCTTCCGGTTCGGGCTGGTAATCGCAAATGCGACCCAGCAACGCGCCCGGGCTCGGCCGTGCTTTCAACGCGTCGACGTTGTCATCGATGAACCCCTTGAGCGTCCAGTCGCGCCCAAACTGGATCGATTGCTCGGCCCACGCCCACGTTTCGCGTCCGAATCCCCCCGCGCCGACAATCACCAGTTTTGGAAGGGCCGCCATGGTTCAAATCGTCCCGCCGTCGACGAAGAGATTCTGCCCGGTGATCGAGCCGGCGGATTCGCCGAGCAGGAAAATCACGGCCGCCGCGACCGAATCGACGTCCGTCGCGCCGCGCAGCGCCGTGCGGCCAAATATTTTTGCGCGCTGCTCGTCCGTGAGCGTCGCGCTCATGGCCGTCTCCATGAACCCCGCCACCACGCAATTGGAGCGGATGCCGCGCTCGCCCCACTCCCGCGCCGTGCCCTTCGAGAAAGCCTCCAACGCCCCTTTGGTCGACGCATACATCGCGAGCCCCTTGTAGCCCGTGTGCGCGCTCACCGACGACACATGCACGATCGCCCCGGCGACGCGGGTGAACAACATGTGGCGAATCACGTGCTTCACCACGGCCATCGGCGCGAAAACGTTGACCTCATACATGGCGCGCAGTCGGGCCAGATCGAGATTGGTCACGAGGTCGTCATAGGCGACGGCGGCGTTGTTCACGTAGCCGTGCAGCGGAAGCGTAACCGGCAGAAACCCGCCAAAGAGTTCCCCCTTGACCGCTTCCGCCCGGCTCAGGTCGAACGCCAGAAAACGCGCGCGCTCACCGTGTTCGCGCTGAAGCGCGGCGAACTCCGGGGAACAGCTCCGGCTCACGCCCGAGACCGTCCAACCTACCAGCAGGGCGTGCCGGGCAACCGCGAGTCCGAGGCCGCGCGAAACACCCGACACCAAGATGTGCCTGCTCATCCGCGCGAGACCTTCCCGCTCCAAGTTTGCTCAATCCGTGTCACGAACCGAAGCAAGCGCGGGACCTTGTGCCCTTGCAAGCGCGCCTCGGCGTAAACCCGCACGGCCCGCTCTTCGGGCGGCGGCCCCTCGCACGCGAGTTCCGCACACAGGAGTTGCCCCGTCACGGAATTTGATCGGGAAAACACGCGCGCCTGGCGCACGCCGGGAAACGCCTCCAACACCGCCTCGACTTCGCGCGGGTTTACTTTGTCGCCCCCGACGTTCACCCAGTCCGATTCCCGTCCGGCGATCCGGAACGCATGCGATTCGGCGCCCACAAACTCGACCAAATCGCCGGTGTCGAACCACTCCTCGGACGACTCCGCCCCCGCGATTTCACCCACCATTTCCCGCCGCACCCACAGCCGCCCGTCACGAATCTCCAGTTGCCGCCGGAGTGCAGGGGGAATCGAAAACGTCTCCCCATCGCTGACCAGCAGTGTTCCGGCTTCCGTCGAGGCGTAAATGTTGCGCACGCGGGCCGCCGGGAAAAGGCGAGCGAGGCCATCAATCATTTCCCGCGCGACGGTTTCTCCTCCCGCCGTTACGGACAAAACGTTTTCGCACCGAAAACGCAGCCCGACGAGCTGCCGGAAAAAACTTGGTGTCGCCGATAGGTGGGTGACGCCAAACTTCTCCACGGCCGCCACGACTTGTGCCGGTGAGAGCCCCTGCAAGTCCACCATCGCGCATCCGTTCGCCAGCGCCTGAAGAAATACGTGCACCCCGCCGATATGCGTCGGCCGAAACGCCAGTCCCCACACGGCGCGCCCGTGGCGGGGCGAAATCCTCACCCCTCGGGCCAGGTTGCCCGCGGTTTGCCAAACGAGCCTAGGACTTCCACTCGATCCCGAAGTCGTGAGGCCGATGCGCGCCCGGGATTCGCCGGCGGCTTTTTTTCGCAGCAATCGCTCGTCTAGCTCCGCAGACACTCCCTCTGAGAACACATCGCCGGTGGCCCCTCGGAAAAGGCCGAGCCGTTCGACCTGCGCGTCCGTCAGATCCGAATCGACGAGCGCGATTTCTCCGTCCTCCACCAAGGCTCTGGCAATTCCAACGAGTGCGGCCTCGGTCCCCGCCGGCCTCAGCCAGTTCCGTTTCCGCGTCCGGACTTCCCGAAGTTTCCCGAGGAGATCGCCGTAGGAGACGATTCGCCCGGTTGTCGCGCTCACGAGCCACGGGCGTTGGGCCGCGTCGCTCATTTTTTTGTCGGCTTCGAAATTCGATCCTGCAACTCCCCGAGCGTCTCAACCAATCCGTCGGCAAAAACATCCACGCCAAATTTCTCCTCCACGCGCACGGTGAGCTCCGCCAGATCGAGCGACACGAACGCCAAGTCTTCCCGGAGCCGGAGCGCGCGGGAAAACGACGTGATCGCTCCGAGCCCCTTGTTTACCCGCACCTCGTTCACGATCTTGAGCAGTTCGGTTTCCATCAAGATGGCGCGGTTCCGGTTTGCCCCGGCGCACAAGCCTCGAGCGCGGCGGCAAATTCGTTCGCCAGTCGGGCCCGGGAAAACTCCGCCTCGCCGAGACGGCGAGCGGCCGCCCCCATCGCGCGGCGGCCGGCCGGGTCGTCCGCCAGCCGCACCAACGCGTCGGCGAACGCTTCGGGCGAGCGCGGCGGCACCACCACGCCGCACCGATGCGCCTCGATCAACTCAGCCAACCAACCCGGATAGTTATTCACGACCGGCAGCCCGCTCGCGAGGTAGTCGAAAAATTTATTGGGCGACGTTCCGTAATAGAACGCGGGCACGTCCGCCAGAATTTGCAGCCCGCAGTCAAAGCTCGCCGTGATCCGAGCGATCTCCGTTTTTTTCACCGGCGGGAAAAATAGGCAGTTGTCCAAGCCTTCGCTGCGAGTCCGCGCGATCAGAGTGTCCTTCTGGTTCCCGTCACCGACCAAGACGCATTTGATGTCGCGTCGGCCGCGCCGTTTGAGCTCGGCGGCGGCGTCGAGCACGGCACCCAGCCCGTTTGCGATGCCATGTGCTCCCGTGAAGCCCGCGACAAAATCTCCCGGTGCGAGTCCCGGCAAATTCAAGGGCCCGCGTTTTCGCGGGCTAAACAGCTCGAGATCG
>JBEANZ010000051.1:0-2615 GCA_041165185.1 Verrucomicrobiota bacterium
CCCGCCATGCCCCCCCGTCCGTCCGTTTTCACCCCCGCCACAGTCCGCGCCATCCTCACCGCTGCGCTCCTCGCCACCGCGCTCGCCGCGTCCGCGCAAATCCGCGACGGCCTCGCCGTGCAGGCCGGCCGCGAGGACAAGCTCAAGAAACGCGGCGCCAAGGAATACTACTCCGAGCGCTGGGACCTCAGCGATCTTCCCGCCTACGTTCCGCAGCAGAAAGTCTCCGGCACCATACGCCAGATCGGCTCGAACTATTTCGAGGATGGAAACCTCAACGCGCTCTGGGAGGAAGGTTTCAAGCAGCACCACCCCGACGTCGTCTTCGAAAAAGATCTCCGCACCGCGCTCGCCGCGATTCCTGCGCTCACCTTTGGCCTCGCCGATCTCGCGCCGTGCCGCCACATCACCAACGACGAGTCGCTCTTCTTCCAGCGCTACAAGAGCCGCCACCCGATCGAGATCGCCGCGGTCACGGGCAGCTACAACGTCCCCGGCTGGAGCTACGCCACCGCGATCCTCGTCCACAAAGACAATCCGCTCGCGCAGCTCAGCATCGAGCAGCTCGACGGCATCTTCGGCGCGGAACGCTCGGGCGCGTTCATCGGGACGACGTGGGAAACCTCCGTTGCGCGCGGCCCGGAGAAAAATATCCGCACTTGGGGCCAGCTCGGCCTCAAGGGCGCGTGGGCCGACAAACCGATCAACGTTTATGGCTACAACCTCCGCTACCACATCCCGCTCACGTTCGCCGCGCACGTCATGCAGGGTAGCGCCAAGTGGAACGAGCGCCTGATCGAGTTCACGAACTACAAGAACGCCGACGGCACGACCGAGCTGCAGGCGAAACAGATCGCCGACGCCCTCGGCAAGGATCCCTATGGCATCGGCTACTCGACGGTCGCGTTTCTCACGCCCGACACCAAGGCCCTCGCCGTCGCGCCTCGCGGCGGCGGTCCGGCCGTCGCCCTCGATCTCCAATCGCTGCGCAGCCGCCGCTACCCGCTCTACGACGAGGTCTACTTCTACCTCGACCGCGAGCCCGGCCAACCGATCGACCCCAAGGTGCGCGAGTTCCTCCGCTACATTTTGAGCCGCGAAGGCCAGGACGCCGTGCAGCGCAACGCGAAATACCTCCCGCTCCCCGCGCACGTCGCGCGCGCGCAGTTGAAGAAACTGGAATGACCATTCGCCCTCAGCTGGCCTCGCGTCTTGTAGGGCCGCCGCTTGCCGGCGTGCCGTCGCGCTTTGCGCGCGAGAGCGAGAATGGACGTCCGCCATCATTCGAGCACGTGCGGCGCGACGGCACGGCGACGAGCGCCGGCCCTACGTGCTCCGTCGCACATTCACCTTCGATCATAAAATCTCGATTCGCTCGCACGCTCCTCCTCGCCCTCGCCGCCGCCATCTCCCTCCGCGCCGCCGACGCCCAGAAAAACTCCACCGGCCTCGCCATGCAGGAGGCCCGCGCCGAGGGCCTCAAAATTAAGGGCAAGAAATCCTATTACCCCGCCGACAAGTTCGACCTCGGCGCGCTCCCGGCCTACGCGCCCACGGCGAAAGTCACCGGCACGATCCGGCTTTGGGGCAGCAACTACATCGTCGATGGCAACGTGGGCGAATACTGGGAAAAGGAATTCCAGAAATTCCACCCCGGCGTCAAATTCGAGTATCACATGCTCACCACGCGCGCGCACGTGCCGTCGCTGGTGTTCGGCGTCGCCGACCTCGGCATGGGCCGCAAGATCAAGACCGAGGAGCTCCAGCTCTACCAGCGCTACAAGAGCCGCGACCCGCTCGAGATCACCATCGCCACCGGCTCCTACAACGTCACCGGTTGGAATCCCGGCTTCGGCATCGTCGTCCACAAGGACAACCCGCTCACGAAAATCACGCTCGACCAGCTCGACGGCGTGTTCGGCGCGGAGCGGCTCGGCGGCTGGGTCGGCACCGACTGGCATCCCGAGGTCGCGCGCGGCCCGGAGAAAAATCTCCGCCGCTGGGGCCAACTCGGCCTCACCGGCGAGTGGGCCGCCGCGGAGATCACGCCCTACGGCCTCAACATGCGCTACAGCCAGGCCACGACGATCTCGGATCGCATCCTCGGCGGCAGCGACAAGTGGAACGAGAAGCTCCGCATCTACGCCAACTTCGTCGGCGCCGAGGGCGGCGCGGGCTCCAACATGGGCTTCGGCCGCCTCAAGCGCGGCCTCAACGAGGACCTCGCGCAGGATCGTTTCGGCATCGCCTACGTCGGCTCGCCCGTCGGCCCAAACCTGCCACCGGAGCTCAAGCTGCTCGACGTGGGCGAGAAGGCCGGCGGCCCGTTTTACGCCTACACGATCGAGAATCTCCAGTCGCGGAAGTATCCCTTCTACGACGAGGTCTTCGCCTACGCCGACGCCACCAACGGCGCCACCCTCGACCCGAAAGTGCGCGAATACCTGCGCTTCATCGTCAGCCGCGAAGGCCAGCAATGCGTGCAGCGCGACGGAAAATATCTCCCGCTCAATGCCGAGGTGAGCCGCGCGCAGTTGAAGAAACTCGAGTGAACCGAAACGGGCGCCTTCGCACTGACGGAGGGGCGGCTTTCCTGCCGCCCATGCCCGGCGGCT
>JBEANZ010000052.1:0-6206 GCA_041165185.1 Verrucomicrobiota bacterium
GGGGCGAAGTCGAGCACGAGGCGCCCGGCGTCGAGGCGCGAGAGGAGCAACAGATCCTCGATGAGGCCGGAGAGGCGGTAGGTCTGGTGGACGAGCGAGGAGATCTCGGCGCATTCCTCGGGGGTGAGTTTCTCGCGCGCGAGCAGTTCCTCGAGGCCGGCGCGGAGCACGGCGACGGGCGTCTTGAGCTGGTGCGAGGCGTCGGCGGAGAAACGCGCGGAGCGCTCGGAATCGACGGCGAGTTTCTCGACGGGGGCCGAGAGCCGGCGCGAGAGAAACTGGCTGCCGAGCAGCCCGACGAGGAGGACGAGCGCGCCGACGCCGCCGAGCTGCCAGCGGAGTTGCCGCTGGCGCGCGCGCAGGTCCGCCAGCGAGTAGAGAAACACCTCGCTCGCCGCCGGATAACGCGAGCCGGGGTTGAGCTGCTTGGCGAAGAGCAGGTGCGGTTCGCCATCGAGGGCGAGCGGCGCGGGGTCGTCCGCCGGTCCGGTCCGCGCCAGAATCTGCGCGACCTCGGCGGCGTGCGGCGTGGCGAGGTGGAGGCGCCCGTCGAGCCACAGCCCGACGCCGGCGCGATCGGAGGAAAACCCGAACGGCTTGAACCCCAGCACGAGCGCCGCGATCACCTCGCCGCTCGCCGTCGAGATGATCGGCATGGCGATGATCTCGACGAGCGACTCGGCGCCGTCGTCGCCGCGGCGCACGAGGTAGCCGGTCTGCTGGCGCCGGGGCACCGCGCCCAGCGCGAGGCGCGCCTCCTCGTCGGGGCGCAGCGCGCCGGCGGCGACGTTGGTGCCCGGCGCGATGACGGCGCCGTGGGCGTCGAGGAACCGGTAGAACCGCGCGCGCTGCACGGGCACGGTCTCGCCGGGCGGCGGTCCGGCGCGGTCCTCGAGCACGTCGCGCAACTCGTCGAGCGCGCTCACGTAGAGGAGGTCGAGGGCGTTGTCCTCGAGGGCGGCGTGGATGCGCGGCTTGCGCACGAGCGCGCGGCAGCGGTCGGCGAGCGCGGCCTGGCGGATCTCCTCGGCGCGCCGGCGCACGGCGAGCTCGCGCTGGAAATCGCGGCGCAGATCGCCTTCGACGCCGGCGGCGAGGCTGCGCTCGACAAGCGAGACCGCGAGCGCCGTCAACGCGACGACGAGCAGCGCCATCGCCACGAGCAGTTTCGTGCGGAAGCCGGCGACGCGCGCCGCCCGCGGCTCCGCGGGCGCGTTCACGGAAACTCCACCTGGAGCGTCGCGCCGTCGACGAGGGCGACGGGCTTGTCGCGGGTCGCGGTGCTGTCGATCCAGACCTTGAGCGTGTAGTGACCGGGCGGCAGGCCGCCGAGGCGGAAGCGGCCGTCGGCGTCCGTCATCGTGAAATGCGGCGTCGCCAGCACGAGGATCACGGCGCGCATGTGCTCGTGGATGTCGCAGCGCAGCGTGACGAGGCCCGGCGTGTCGAAGACGATCGAGGGCACGGGTTTTTCGTCGGCGCGGTAGCGGCCGAGATCGAAGCGCTTCGGCGGCGAGAAGGAGAAGATGTTGTGGTAGGTGTCGTCGAAGTTGGGGAACTCGACGCGCGTGCCGACCTGCACGGGCAACAGCGCGGGCAGGAACACGAGGCCCTTCTGCGCGAGCTGCGCGCGGGGCGGCGCCGGCGGCGGGTCGAACGCGCCCTCGAGGTAGACGACGGCGAGCGGCGGGTTGGTCGCGATCACGCCGGCCTTCATCGTGATCTCGTAGCGCTGGTTGACGACGGGGGCGCTGCGGGTTTTCGGGAGCGCGACGCGCCCCTCGATCGTCGCGGGGGCGGCGGGCGCGAGCGCGCCGACCATCGCGGCGGCGAGGAACGAAACGAAAACTCGGGCGGGGCGTTTCATGCCGGCGCGCGGATCGCGTAGCCCACGCCGCGCAGGGTGTGGATGAGCGGGGCGGGAAACGTGGAGTCGATTTTCTTGCGCAGCCGCGTGATGAAAATCTCGACGGTGCGGGTGTCGTATTCGTGGTCGCGCTGCCAGACGCGTTCGCAGAGTTCGGTGCGCGAGAAGGGCCGGCCGGGTTCCTGCATGAGCACCTGGAGCACGTCGAATTCGCGCGGCGAGAGCGCGATGGGCTTGCCGGCGCGCGCCACCCGGCGGTGCCGCACATCGAGGTGCAGATCGGCGACGCGCAGCAGATCTTCGGGCGAGGCCGTCGCGCCGCGGCGGCCGAGGGCCTCGATGCGCGCGACGAGTTCGTCCATCGAGAAGGGTTTCGCGAGATAGTCGTCCGCGCCGGCGTGGAGGCCCTTGACGCGGTGGCCGACCTCGCCACGGGCGGTGAGGATGATCACGCGCGCCGTGCCGCCGGCCTGCCGGAGCTGCGCAAGCACGCCGAGCCCGTCGAGCGTGGGCAGGTTGAGATCGAGCACGATGAGGTCGGGCGGATCGGCGAGGGCGGCGCGGAGGCCCTCGGCGCCGTCGTGGCGCGCGCTCGCGGTGTGGCCGTGGCGCTCCAGCGCGCGCACGACGTGGCGCGCGAGCTGGAGTTCGTCTTCGATCACAAGGATGCGCATGGGGCCGGGTGTGCGGGTGGGGGTGGGGGTGGGGGCGGCGATTCAGACGCGGGGGCTTCGGGCGCGTCAAGCGTGGCGGGCCGCGGCGGCAGTCGTGGACGAGGCGTTGCTCGTGGCTCGTCGAGAAACCCCGCCGCGTCCGCCCGCCGGACGCACGCGCGCGGCCGCGGTGCGATTCGGGCTTGGCGGGCGCGGTGCGCGCTGAGACAACCGCCGCATGTCCCCCACCTCGTCGGTCCCCGCCGCGCCCGCGCCGAACGCGTGGTGGCGGCTCTCGCTCACGCAGCAAATCGTCCTCGGCCTCGTGGTGGGGTGCGGGGTGGGCTGGTTCATGAGCGGGCTGCCCGTCGAGGCGCGCAAGGTGTGGGACACGTGGATGAAGGTGCCGCGCGACGTGTTTCTCCACCTGATCAAGGCGATGATCGCGCCGCTGATTTTCGCGAGCGTCGTGCAGGGCTTCGCGGGCACGGGCGACATGAAGAAGGCCGGGCGCATCGGGTGGAAGGCGCTGCTTTATTTCGAAATCGTGACGACGCTGGCGCTGGTGGTCGGGTTGGCGGCGGTCAATTTCGCGCGGCCGGGCGCGGGCGTCGTGCTCGCGCTGGGCGGCGCGGACACCTCGAAAATCGCGGACCCGATGACGGTGCCGCAGACGATCCTGCATACGTTTCCCACGAGCCTGATCGACGCCATGGCGCGCAACGACGTGCTGCAGATCGTGTGTTTCGCGGTGCTGTTTGCCATCGCGGTGATCGGGGCGGGCGAGGCGGGCAAGCCGGTCCTCGATTTTTGCGGGTCGCTCACGCAGGTGATGTTCAAGTTTGCGGGCGTGATCATGAAGTTCGCGCCGTTCGGCGTCGGCACGGCGATCGCGGTGACGGTCGGCCAGCAGGGCATCGGCTCGATCATCGATCTCGGGAAACTCGTCCTCACGCTCTACGCGGCGCTGGTCGTGTTCGTGGTGTTCGTGCTCGGGGCGGTGATCTGGGTGGCGAAGGTGCCGCTCGTGGCGTTTGTGCGCGCGGTGCGCGAGCCGTTCATCCTGGCGTTTACCACGGCGAACAGCGAGGCGGCGCTGCCGAAGGCGTTCGCGTTGATGGAGCGCTTCGGCGTGCCGCGTGGGATCGTGGGCTTCGTGTTGCCGGCGGGCTACTCGTTCAACCTCGACGGCTCGACGCTGCACCTCGCGGTGGCGTCGGTCTTCGTCGCGCAGGCGGCGGAGGCGACGATCCCGGGATTTCATTTCGGCCTCGATCAGCAAATCGTGATGATGCTCACGCTCATGCTTACGTCGAAAGGCGTGGCGGCGGTGCCGCGCGCGTCGTTCGTCGTGCTCGTGGCGGCGCTCAAATCCTTCAATCTCCCGGTGGAAGGCGCGTTTCTCATTCTCGGCGTCGACGCGCTCCTCGACATGGCGCGCACCTCCGTGAACGTCCTCGGCAACTGCCTCGCGAGCGTGGTCGTCGCGCGGTGGGAAGGGGAGTTCGACGATGCGAAGGCGCAGCGCGAATTCGGCGACGGCGCGGCGAAGACGTAGGCGGTCGGGCGGAGTCGCCGTCCCCGCCGCGAACGTCGATCGGTTTGCGCACCACGGCGGGGTCGGCGACCCCGCCCTACAACCGATCCCCACGATGCCGCTCCCGTTTTCCGCCGTCCTCCTCGCCGCCGGGCGCTCGACGCGCATGGGGTGCGACAAGGCGCTCCTCGAGGTCGCGCACGCGGGCGGGCGCGCGCCGTTGTGGCGCCGACAGCGCGACGTGCTCGCGCGCGCGGGCACGGCGGAGATTTTTCTCTCCGCGCGCGCGGATCAGGCGTGGGCGCACGCGCCGGAGAACGCGGGGAATTTTTCCGGCGTCGTGCGCGACGCGACGCCCGATGCCGGCCCGCTGGCCGGACTCGTGGCCGCGCTGGAGCGCGCGACGCAGCCGCATTGCGCGGTGCTCGCGATCGATTTGGCGGCGATGGAGGCGGCGTGGTTTGCGGCGCTGCGCGGTGACGGCGCGGCGGGGATCGGCGCGGTAGGGATGAGGGCGACCGAGAACGCCGGCCCAGGCGCGGGCGCGCGCGGGTTTTTCGAGCCGCTCGCGGCGATTTATCCGCGCGAGCTTTTGCCGGCGGCGCGGGCGGCGCTGGCGGACGGGCGGCGTTCGTTGCAGACGCTGCTCGCCGACGCGGTCGCGTGCGGCGCGATGCGCGTGCGGGAAATTTCGGACCACGAGGCGGGATGGTTTGGGAATTGGAACGCGCCCGCGGACCTTGCGCCGCGCGGCGCCGCCGGCGCATGAACCCGCTGCCGGACATTATCCATGGCGCGGGGCTCACGAGCGTGTGGACCTACCTCGCGTTGTTTCTCGCGGCGTCGCTCCTGATGATTTGGCGGCTCGACGCGCTGCTCAAACACGGGCTCGAGGGCACGGCGCTCGGCACGCTCGTGATGCCGTTTTGCTCGGGCCTCGGCAACCTGCTCTTCGTCTGGATCGCGGCGGAGCGGAAGGCGCCGGCGACGGAGGTGCTGACCAACTGCCTCGTCAACAACGTCACGAATCTCACGCTCGTCCTCGGCCTGCCGGCGCTGGTGTGGGGGCTGGAGTTGCGCGGCGACGCGGGCGGAAAAAAATCCGTCGCGAAAAAAACGGCCGGGAGAAAAACCGCCGCGACCGCCGCCGCCGCGCGCGGCGCGAGTCCCGACACCGAGCACGAGCTCAACCGCCTCTCGCTGCTGCTCACGCTCGCGGCGGTGGTGTTTTTCTCCGGCGCGACGTGGGCGCTCGGGGCCGACGGCAAACTCGATGCGCGCGACGGGCTCGTGCTCGTGGGGCTGTTTTTGTTTTGGCAGTGCTTCCAGGTGTTCGACGTGATGAAGCACAACGTCCGCCGGCGGTCCGCGTTTGGCGCGATGTTTTATGTCGACGTGGGCGTGGTGCTGCTCGGCGCATGGGCGCTCTACACGAGCCTCGACTGGCTGGTCGCGTGGCTCGCGGCGCGCAAGGGCGGCTTCGTGAGCGCGGCGAATCTCGGCTGGCTGAGCGGCTGGCTCATGGTGATCCCGAACGCGCTCATCGCGATCTACTACGCGGCGCGGCGGCGGGCGGATGTCGCCTACGCCTCACAGGTGGGCGACGGGCATGTGTGCATCCCGCTGTGCGTGGGCCTGAGCGCGATGATCGCGCCGCTGCGCGTGCCGAAGTTTTTTGAAACGGGCCTCGCGATCCTCGTGGGCGCGGCGGTCGTGCACGCGGCGTGCGTGCTCTTCGCGCGCGGGTTGCCGCGGTGGATGGGCTGGCCGCTCGTCGCGGCGTATGCGGCGTTCGTCGCGGCGGGGCTGGGGTAGCGGCGGGCGTCCCTGCCCGCCGGGGTCCGCGGGTCGACGAATACCTCGGACCGGCGGGCAGTGACGCCCGCCGCTACGCTCACGGTCCTTCAGCCTTTTCCTCTACCAGCGGGTCGGCGCGGAATTTTTCGCCGAGCTCGAACAACACGGCCTGCGCACCGAGCCAGCCGGGGTGCTCGCGGATTTTGGCCAGCGCGCGGTCGGTGTGGTTGCAGACGAGGTAGCTCGTCGCGCCGAGGCGGAGAAACACGTCGTAGCCGGTGCCCGCGGCGTCGAGCGCAAACACCAGATCGCCCGGCGCGGCGGGCGGGTGCGTGGCGACCGCCGCGCGCAG
>JBEANZ010000053.1:0-6682 GCA_041165185.1 Verrucomicrobiota bacterium
GCTGCGCAGGTCGGTCATGATGACGCGCACGCGGCCGATCGTGAAGGCCTGCGCCATCGTGCCGCCGGCGGTGGTCGCGATGGGGTAGTGGGGCGCGCGCTCGCGGTAGACGGCGCGCGCGGCCTCGCGGCCGATGGCGGTGCTGTCGGAGCCGTTGCCGCAGAAATCGTGGTCGTCCCACATGTAGGCGAGGGGGATGTTACGGTAGAGGGCCGACTGGTTGGGGTGGTTGAGGACGGCGTCGTAGTTGACGCGGTAGTCCTCGGTGTTGACGGAGTTGGTATCGAGGTAGTGGAGGTCGCCGGTGTGGATGAAGAGCAGCGGCTTCTCCGCGAGGATGGCGTCGAACGCCCGCTGGTCCGCGTGGCGAAAATCGCCGCACGAGCCGAACGCGATCTTGAAGGAGCCGCGGCCCAGCGGAAACGTCCGCAGCCGCCCGCGCGAATTCGCCTCGGTGCGCACGACGCCCGCGACCTCGATGCCGTAGAAGTAGTCGGTGTCGGCCTGCAGGCCCTGGACGGAAAGCGTGAGGGCGTTGCCTGCGGCGGCGGTCGTCGTCGCGAGGGGCGAGAAAATCGGCGAGGTCAGCGCGGCGTTGGTGCTCACCGCGAGGCGCGCGCGCAGTCCGGTGGCGGTGAGGCGCACGACGACGCTCGCGGTGGTCGGCGTGACGTTGCCGCTCCACACCCCGGTCACAAACGGCGACGGCCCCTGGGCGCGCAGCACGCCCGCAAACGCGAGCAGCAGGACAAGCCGTAGGAGCGTGGGAAACATCGGGGTGGGCGGGAACGTCCGCGCGAAGGGCGTCGCTCGCAAGCGCAAAGCCGGGCTTGGACCCGCGGGCGTTCGCGGGCGGCGGGTTACGGTCGCGGAAAAAATATTTCCCGACGATTGCTGGAATCGCGGCGGGTCGGCAGCGTCATCGCCCGCATGAGTTCCACCGCCGGCCTCGCCTCCGCCGATCCGTCGCGCGCGGCGCGCCTGCGCCGCGCGTGGCGGCGGCTCGCGTGGCTCGCGGCGGCGGCGCTCGGCGGCACGATCGCGCGGGCGGAGCCGACGATCACGGAATTCATGGCGTCGAACGCCACCATCCTCGCCGACGAGGATGGTGCGTTTCCGGACTGGGTTGAGATTTTCAATCCCGACGCCACGCCCGCCAACCTCGCCGGCTGGTTCCTCACCGACGATCAGGCGGTGAAGAAAAAATGGGCGTTCCCCGCCGTGACGCTCCCGGCGGGCGGCTACCTCGTCGTCTTCGCCTCCGACAAGGACCGCCGCGATCCGGCGAAGCGGCTGCATGCGAACTTCAAGCTCTCCGCGAACGGCGGCTACCTCGCGCTCATCCGGCCCGACGGCGTGACGCCCGCGCGCGAATTCGCCCCCGGCTACCCCGCGCAGTTCACCGATCTTTCCTACGGCATCACGCAACCCGCCGCCGGCGAGACGCCGCAGCTCGGCTTCTTCCGCACGCCCACGCCCGGCGCGCGCAACGGCGCCGCCAGCGCGCAACTCATCCCGGGCGGCGTCGCGTTTTCGCGCGCGCCGGGGCTGTTTGCCGCGCGGTTTGCGCTCACGCTCACGGGCGCGGCGGCGGGTCAACGCATCCGCTACACCCTCACCGCGCCCGCCGCCGCCGGGGCCGCCGCGCCCGAGCCCACGGCCGCGTCGCCGCTCTACACCGCCCCGATCGACATCGCGTCGACCGTGATCGTGCGCGCGGGGATTTTCTCCGCCGACGACAAGGTCCGCAGCCTGCCCGCCTCCGCACAGTTCGTGCTCGTCGCGCCGTCGGCGGCGACGTTTTCGAGCCAGCTCCCCGTCCTCGTCCTCGATCACCACGGCGCCGGCGCCTACACGAAGGACGACATCGACCACCCCGCGTGGGCGTATCTCTTCGCGCCGGGCAACAACCCGTTCGCCACCGCACCCACGCTCGCGACGCCCGCGACGATGACGGTGCGCGGGAATTTTTCCTCCGCGTTTCCCAAGAAAAGCTACAGCCTCTCCTTCCTCGACGACCTCGGCCGCTCCGACCCCCAGGCCCCGCTCGGCCTCGACCGCGCGACCGACTGGGCGCTCTACGCCCCGTGGAGCACCGACCGCACCTACGTCCGCAACGCCTTCGTCTACGCCCTCAGCAACCGCCTCGGCCGCTGGGCCCCGCGCACGCGCTTCGTCGAGATGTTTTACAATCAGGACGCCGACGGCCTCACCGCCGCCGACTACGCGGGCATCGGCGTCCTCACCGACCGCCTCAAGATCGACAACCACCGCATCGACATCGCCAACCTCTCCCCCGACGACAACACCGCGCCCGACATCACGGGCGGCTACATCATCAAATTCGATCCCGTCCCCGATCCCGCGCACTACACGTTCATCACCGATCGCGGCAACCCGAGCGCCGCCGGCACCGCCGTCGTCATCGACACGCCCGCCGCCGACAGCCTCACGCCCGCGCAGCGCACCTACATCCGCGGCTACCTCCAGACCATGGAAAACGCGCTCTACGCCGACGACGCCGCCGAGTTTCGCACCCGCACCTACCTCGACTACATCGACCTCCCCTCGTGGGTCGATCACCACCTTCTCGAGGTTTTCTCCGGCAACGTCGACGGCCTCTACCGCAGCGAATACTTCACCAAGGATCGCGGCGGCAAACTCGTCGCCGGTCCCGTGTGGGATTTCGATTCCTCGCTGGGCAACGGCGACCCCCGCGGCGCCGATCCCCGCACGTGGCAAACCGGCGGCGGCATCGAGGTCTGGAACTACGCCTGGTTCGGCAAAATCACCGGCGACCCCGAGTTCATGCAGGCCTGGGTCGACCGCTGGCAATCCCTCCGCCGCGACCAACTCCTCACCGCCAACCTCACCGCGCTCGCCGACTCCCTCGCCGCGCAAATCGGCACCGCCGCCGCCGCGCGCGACGCCGCGCGCTGGCCCAACAACGCGAGCCAATACCCCGGCGGCTTCCTCGGCGAAGTCGCCCACCTCAAGGACTGGCTCACCGCCCGCGCCGCCTGGATCGACGAGCAGTTCGTCGCGCCGCCGCGCGTCGTCGAAGCCGTCGGCGTGATTACGTTCACGCCCCCCGCCGGCGCCGTGCTCGCCTACACCACCGACGGCTCCGACCCCCGCGCGTCCGGCGGCGACGTCGCGCCAGGCGTGATCCTCACCGCGACGCCCGTCACCCTCTCCGCTACGGCCAACCTTCACGTCCGCGCCTACAACTCCGCCGTCCCCAACCTCCGCTCCTCGTCGCCGTGGAGCTCCGCCGTCGGCGGCGCGAAGTCCACGCCGCTCTCCCCACCGCCGCGCCTCCTCAACCTCTCCGCCCGCGCCGTCGTCGGCGGCGGCGAAGACGCCCTCATCGCCGGCGTCGCCGTGGCCGACACCGCGAGCAAATCCTACCTCGTCCGCGCCATCGGCCCGACGCTCGCGGCCTTCGGCGTCGGCAACACGCTCCCCGATCCCGCGCTGCGAATCGTCGATGCGCGCAACGTCGATCGCTTCCGCAACACCGGTTGGTCCACGGGCGCCGACGCCGCGCGGCTCCCTGGCGTCGCGACCGAAGTCGGCGCGTTTCCCCTCGCGCCCGGCCGCGCCGACTCCGCGCTCCTCGCGCCGCTCGCGTCGGGCAATTTCTCCGCCGTCGTCTCGAGCCCGACGAACCGCTCCGGCGTCGGCCTCGTCGAACTCTACGCCACCGACGCCAACGGCCGCACCGGCAACCTCTCCACGCGCGCCCGCGTGCGCACCGGCGAAGGCGTGCTCTCGGGCGGCCTCGTCGTCCAGGGCCCCGCCTACAAACGCATGTTGCTCCGCGCGGTCGGCCCGACGCTCGCGGTCTTCGGCGTCGGCAGCACCCTCGCCGACCCCGTGCTGATCGTGCGCACGGGCCAGACGGTGATCGCGACCAACGACGACTGGTCCGCCGGCAACGCGGCCACGACGACCGCCGTCACCGCGGCCGCCGCGCGCGTCGGCGCCTTCGCGTTGCCGATCGGATCGAGAGACGCCGCGCTCCTCCTCACGCTTCCGCCCGGCGCGCATACCGTCGAGGTGAGCGGCAAAGCCGGCGCGGAGGGCGTCGCGCTACTCGAAATCTACGACGTGCCCTGAGGCGGCCGATCCCATTTGCGACGTGCCGCTGAACCGTAGGGCCGCCGCTTGCCGGCGTGCCGACGCGCTTCGCGCGCGAGAGCGCCCACTGACGTCCGCCATCACCCGCACGTGTGCGGCGCGACGGCGCGGCGGCAAGCGCCGGCCCTACAAGACACCGATCGCGTTCGGAAGTGCGCTGCGGAAGTTCATCCCCTGATCGTGTTCTCAACCCTCGGCCCTGAGCCGGATCGATGCAGTGGAGCCGCGAATGCACACGAATCGACGCGAATAACAATCACGCCTCCGGCGGGCCGCACCAAATAGTGAGCGGAGAGGGTGCCGGACATCTCCGTTCTGCTTCCTCTGGAGTCGCGTTCATTCGTGTCCATTCGCGGTTTCTCACCCGCATGGGTCCGGCTGGGCGCCCGGCCTCACGCCAATATCCCCTTCACCACGCTCGCGGGCTCGACGCCGGTGAGGCGTTGGTCGAGGCCTTGGGACTTGTAGGAGAACTTCGCGTGGTCGAGGCCGAGGCAGTGGAGGATCGTGGCGTTGAGAGCGACGAGGCTCACGGGGTCGCGCACGATGTTGGAGGAAAAATCGTCCGTCTCGCCGTAAACCACGCCGCCTTTCACGCCGCCGCCGGCGAGCCACACGCTGAAACAGCGCGGGTGGTGATCGCGGCCGTAGTTCGTGCGCGTGAGCGTGCCTTGCGAGTAAACCGTGCGGCCAAATTCGCCGGCCCACACCACGAGCGTGTCCTTCAACATGTCGCGCGCTTTCAGATCGGCGAGGAGGCCGTAGCAGCCGTGGTCGGTGTCGCCGCATTGGATCTTGAGGTGCTCGGGGAGCGTGCCGTGTTGATCCCAGCCGCGGTGGTTCACCTGCACGACGCGCACGCCGCGTTCGACGAGGCGGCGCGCGAGGAGGCAGCTCGCGGCAAACGTGCCGGGCTCCTTCACGCCGGTGCCGTAAAGTTCGAGGGTGGCGGGCGACTCGGTGCCGAGGTCGGTGAGCTCGGGCACGCTCGTCTGCATGCGAAACGCCATCTCGTATTGCTGGATGCGCGTGAGCGTCTCGGGATCTCCGTGACGCGACTGGGCGAGGTGGTTGAACTGGCCGAGCGCGTCGAGCATCGTGCGGCGCGTGGTGGCGTCGACGCCCGCGGGGTTATCGAGATAGAGGACGGGATCGCCCTGTGCGCGGAGGGCGACGCCGGTGTGCGATGTGGGGAGAAAACCGCTGCTCCACATGCGCGTGAAGAGCGCCTGCGCGGCGACCTTCGGGGAAAACTTCGGCGTGAGCACGACGAAGGAGGGGAGGTCGTTGCTCTCGCTGCCGAGGCCATAGGAGAGCCACGAGCCGAGCGAGGCTTTGCCGGGGATCTCGCTGCCGGTCATGAGAAACGTGCACGCCGGATCGTGGTTGATGGCGTTGGTGTGCACGGAGCGGACGATCGCGAGGTCGTCGACGAGCTTGGCGGTCCACGGGAGGAGTTCGCTGACCCACGCGCCGCTCTGGCCGTGTTGCGCGAACTTGAAGAGCGACGGCGCGACGGGAAACGAGGTCTGCCCGCTCGTCATCGTGGTGATGCGCTGGCCCTGGCGGATGGACTCGGGGAGCTCGTTCTTGAACCGCGGTTGGAGGGCGGGTTTGTAGTCCCACGTGTCGAGCTGCGACGGCCCGCCGTTCATGTGGAGATAGATGATGCGTTTGGCGGTGGGGGCGAAATGCGGGAAGCCGGCGAGGGGCGGGAAGAGGCGCGGCGCGGGGCCGGCAGGAGACGGGACGGCGGAGGCGGCGCGGAGGCGGGGGGCGAGGTAGTTGAGCGCGAGGCCGCCGAGGGCGAGGCCGGCGCCGTTGAAGAATTGGCGGCGGGAGAGGCGGTTGAGGAATTCGTGGTGCGGGTCCATGGGCGGCGGGGTTTGGAGTAGGGCAGGGTCTATGACCCGCCCTCGAACGAGAAAATGTTTTGACCACGGATTACGCGGGTCGACACGGATGAAGGTCCGCGCGGCGAAAGTCTGTCCGTGGTCATCGCTGTGAGCGGTGGTGGAAGTCTTGAGGTTTTTCGGAGGGCGGGTCGGAGACCTCGCCCTACTTTTCAGCTCCGGTTGATCGTTTCGTCGAGGTTGAGGAGGAGGTTCGCGAGGAGGGTCCAGGCGGCGAGTTCGGCGGGCGAAAGGTTTGCGGGCGCGGCGGACTCGCCGTTGGTGAGGACTTTTTTCGCGGACTCGGGATCGGCGGTGAAACGGGCGCGGTGTTTCGCGAGCGTGGCGGCGAGGAGCGTTTGTTCTTCGCGCGTCGGCGTGCGCGCGGTAGCGGCGCGGAAGGCGTGGACGAGGCGGGCGGCGTCGTTGGCGGCGGGCTGGTCGAGCAGTTGCGCGGCGAAGGCGCGCGCGGCCTCGATGTGTTGCACGTCGTTCATCAGCGCGAGGGCTTGCAGCGGGGTGTCGGAGCGCGGGCGGACGGTGCAGGAAAATTCGCGCGACGGCGCGTCGAATATCGCCATCGCGGGGGCGGGCGCGGTGCGTTTCCAAAACGTGTAGAGGCTGCGGCGGTAGAGGGCGTCGCCGTG
>JBEANZ010000054.1:0-2548 GCA_041165185.1 Verrucomicrobiota bacterium
CTTCTTCTTGGCGGCAAACTCGGCGTGCGCGAAGCTGGCTTGGTGGAGCATGCCCTGCTTGACGCACCCCGTCGGCCTTCGATCCCAAAAACCGCTCGGATTTAATCAGCGTTTCCCTAGCTTGCGCGCGACCCGTTCCTCCGCTCGGCTCCGCCGCGTTCACGTCGCCGCGCACTCTCGTCGTCGGCTCGCGAACCTCTCCCCATGAAAAAACTCCTCGTCATCGCCGGCATCCTCGCCGCCCTCGGGCTCGTCGCCGTGGTCGCGCTCACGTTCTTCCTCGGCAACATCGTCACCGCCGGCGTCAACGGCTTCGCGCCGAAGATCACCCAAACGAAGGTCACGCTCGCGAGCGCCTCGATTTCGCCGCTCTCCGGCAGCGGCACGCTCAACGGCCTCGTCGTCGGCAACCCCGCCGGCTGGAGCGAGGGCAACATCTGCTCGCTCGGCAAAATCCACCTCGACGTGAAGCCGTTCTCCGTCCTCGGCGACCACATCGTCGTCAACGAAATCGTGATCGAGGCGCCCGAGTTCAACTACGAGACCAAGCTCATCTCCAGTAACGTCGGCGACCTCCTCAAAAACATCGAGGCCGCCACCGGCGGCGGCAAGGGCGCCGCACCCGCCGCCACCGCGTCGAACGGCAAGCCCGCCAAGTTTGAGGTGAAAAAATTCGTCCTCCGCAACGGCAAGGTCCGCCTCGGCGTCGCCGGCACCGGCATGACGCTCCCGATGCCCGACATCACGCTCACCGACCTTGGCACCAAGGAAGGCGGCATCACGCCCGACCAGCTCGTGTTCGCCGTGATGAAAAACGTGACCGGCAGCATCGTCAGCGCGACCGCCAAGGCCATCGGCGACCTCGGCAAGACCGGCGGCGCCACCGCCGCCGAGGGCGTCAAGAAAGCGGGCGAGGGCATCAAGAAACTCTTCGGCAAGTAATCCGCTCGCTGCGACGAGCCGCGAGTCGTGGACGAGGCGTCCCGCCTCGTGTTTGGAACGATTGTGTCTGCACCGGCCACGAGGCGAGACGCCTGGTTCCTGACTCGCCCTCGCTTCATGCCGAAAATTCAACCAGGAGTTTCCCGCAGATTCAGCAAACCACCGATGAAGAATCGAACCGCATCACGTGAGGCCGTGCCAATGCCGCGTCACCGATTCCGCCTGCCCAATCTGCGGTTCCCTGAATCTGCGGGAATCCTCCTCCTCTCATTCTCCGTCCTCCCCGTCGGCGTTTCCGCCGCCGAGCCCGCCCGCCCCGCCAAGGCCTACCGCGACTGGGCGCTCGTGCGCAGCGGCAGTGTCGAGCGCGGTCGGGCGATCTTCCATGCGCCCGATCGCGTCGCGTGTGCGGCGTGCCACTCCCTCGACGGCTCACACTCCAAGGCCGGCCCCGATCTGCTCTCCGTCGGCGACGCCCTCCCGCGCCGCGATCTCATCACGGCGATCCTCGAGCCGTCCGCCACCATCGCCGTCGGCTACGGCGCGACCATCGTTGAGACAAAATCCGGCGACTCGTTCCTCGGTGTGATCAAGCGCGCTGATGCCACGGGCATCGCGCTCATGGGCGCTGACGGAAAACTGATCTCGATCCCCGCCGCCGATCTGAAATCGCAGCAGCCGAGTCCGCTCTCGCTCATGCCGGAGGGCCTGCACGCGGCGCTCACGGTGCAAGAGTTCGCCGACGTCATCGACTACCTCGCGAACCTGAAGCAGCCGGCGAACTCCCTCACGGCCAACCGAGGGATGCCCGACGAAATCCTCCCGCTCGCGAAACCCGCAACGTTGCGTCCGCTGCTGCCGGAGTCGCTCCGCTTCCCGTCCTCCGTCGTGAAACAGCCGGGCGACGTGCGCCTCGGCCTCACGTGGTTCGGCCAAGTCCCCGGCGAGCCGGAGACGTTTCTCGCCGCGCACCAGTCGGGAAAGATCTGGCGGCTCGAGCGCGGCGCAGAGGGTTTCACGAAGACGCTCTTCGCGGATTTTTCGGCGGGGGTTTTCAATCAGCGCGGACCCAACGGCCTGCTCGGCTTGGCGTTTCACCCTGAGTTTCGCGAGAACCGCCGCTACTTCGTGAAGCATCAGGTGCTCGACGCCGGGCAGATGGTGACCGCGCTTTTCGAGGGCCGCGCTGCGTCCGACTTGCGCGCCGATTCGGGCGAATCCTTGCGCCGCATCCTGTCGATCCCGGCTGTGACGCAGAACCACACCGGCGGCTGCATCGCCTTCGGGCCGGACGGATTTCTCTACCTTGGCATGGGCGACACCGGCCCGCAGCAGGACCCCAACGGCCACGCGCAAAACCTCTCGCTGCTCCTCGGCAAAATCCTGCGCATCGACGTGGACCGCCGCGACCCCGGCCTCGGCTACGCGATCCCGGCGGACAATCCGTTTCGCGATCGCGCGGACGCGCGGCCGGAAATCTGGGCGCTCGGTTTCCGCGAGCCGTGGCGCTTCAGCTTCGATTCCGCGACGGGCGATCTTTGGGTCGGCGATGTCGGTCAGGATCGGGTGGAGGAAGTCGCCATCGTGCGGCGCGGCGAGAACCACG
>JBEANZ010000055.1:0-10096 GCA_041165185.1 Verrucomicrobiota bacterium
GTCATCATCTCGTAGGCCGACTGGTAGCGCCGATCGCGGTCGCGCTGGAAGCCGCGTTGGATGATGGCCTCGAGCTTCGGGTCGATCTCCTTGCGCAGGGTGTTGAAGATCGGGATCGGGAGATTGAGGATGTTGCGGCGCGACTGGGCGCGGTCGACGGAGCGGAAAATGTTTTTCCCGAGGAGCAGCTCGGTGAGGAGGATGGTCAGCGGAAACAGGTCCGCACGCGCATCCGTGATCGCGTAGCTGGCCTGCTCGGGGGAGAGATACTCGTCCTTGCCGGCGATGACCTTGCCTTCCTCGTTATACATCAGGTCGAGGGCCTTCGCGATGCCGAAGTCGGTGAGCTTCACATCGCCCTCGAAGGCGGTGAGGACGTTCTTGGGGCCGATATCGCGGTGGACGATGTTGAGGTGGCGGCCCTCGCGGTCGCACTTCATGTGCGCGTAGGTGAGGCCGCGGGCGACGCGGGAAACGATGAAGGCGGCGAGGTCAACGGGGAGCTGGCGGTTGAGCTGCTTGTGGCGATCGATGAACTGCTCGAGGTTCACGCCGCGCACGTATTCCATCACCATGAAATATTGGCCGCCGACCTGACCGAGGTGGTAGGTCTGGACGATATTGGTGTGGATGAGGTCGGCGACGAGGCGGGCCTCGCCGATGAAATTTTTCTGGAACTCCTCGATGGCCGAATACTCCTCGCGAATGAGTTTTACGGCCACGGACTTGCGGAAATTGCCGGCGCCCAGTTGCACGGCCTCGTAAACCACGCCCATCCCGCCCTCCGCGAGCTTACGCACCATTTCGTAATGGAGTTCGTTGAAGATGTGTTTGATGGACGCCACGCGCCGCCGACAAAAAGGAGCGGCGCTGGCGAGAGCAAGAGCGCAGATTGGCGACGGCGCGAATTTTGCCGCCGGGCGGATTGACAGCGAAACCCGCCGCCGCACGGTGTCGCTCATGATCACCCTCACCGCCCGCGCCGCCGCTCAGGTGCGCACGATGCAGGCCGGCCTCGACGGTCCGGCGAAGACGCTCCGCGTGCTCGTCGAGTCGGGTGGCTGCTCGGGTTTCCAATACGGCATGTCGTTCGGCGAAAAAAAGCCCGACGATACCGAGTGGGTCAGCGAGGGCGTGCCGCTCGTGCTCGACCCGACGAGCCAGGCCTACCTCGACGGCTCCGTGATCGATTTTGACGACGGGCTCCACGGCAAGGGCTTCGAGATCAAGAACCCCAACGCCCAGTCGACCTGCGGCTGCGGGAAATCGTTCAACTGATCCGCCCGGCGCGGATCAGCGGCGCGCCTCGTGGAGCGCGACGGCGCAACCGGCCATGCCGCACGAGGAGACCTCGGCGAAGCCGGCCGCCGCGATCTCCACGGCGAGCGCGGTGCGGTCGGGGAAGCGCTCGATGGTCTCGTTGAGGTAAACGTAGGCCGCGCGGTCGCCCGTGACGGCGCCCGCGACGGCGGGGAGGATTTTCCGCAGATAGAAAAAATAAAACGGCCGCAGCCACCGGTGCGGCTGCGAGAACTCGAGCACGAACAGCCGCCCGCCCGGTCGCAGCACGCGCCGCATCTCGCGCAGTCCGCGCGCACGGTCGGCGAGGTTGCGCAGCCCAAACGCGATCGTGACGGCGTCGACGACGGCGTCGCCGAGCGGCAACGCGAGGCCGTCGCCCGGGAGAAAGGTGATGTTGGCGAAACGCGCGTCGCCCGCGGCGCGTTTCTTTTCCTCGGCCTGCTCCAGCATCGGCGCGCAGAAATCCATCCCCGTGATGCGCGCGGCCGCCGGCAGCCCGCGGCTCAGCGCAAACGCCACGTCGCCGCTGCCCGTTGCGAGGTCGAGGATTTCGCGCGCGCCCGAGCGGCGCACGGCGGCGACGAGCCGGCGGCGCCACCACAAATCCACGCCGCCGCTCAGCAGGCGGTTCGCGAGATCGTAGCGGCGCGCGATGCGGCCGAACATGGAGTTGACCTCGACAGGATTGGGCATGGTGCGGTGGTGCGTGGGCCGCGCGACGGGCGCGCGGGCGGGATAGTGGTTGACCCGTGCGACGTGGCGCAAATGCTTTTGCCGCTTCAGCTTCAGGCTCCGCAACCCAAGGAATCCCATGTCCAACCTGACCAAACGCGAAATCGTCCTCGAAATCTACGGCAAGTCCGGGTTTCCGCAGAAACAGATCGTCGACACCGTGCAGAAGACGCTCGACATCATCCAAAAAGGGCTCGCCCAAGGCCGCAACGTCGAGCTGCGCAACTTCGGCGTGCTTGAGGTGCAGGTGCGCAAGCAGCGCGTCGGCCGCAACCCGAACAAGCCCGACTCCGAGGTGATCATCCCGCAGCGCGCGGTGGTGAAATTCAAGGCCGGCAAGATCCTGAAACAGCAGCTCAAGAAACTCGATCTCGGGAAGATCAAGTGACGCCGGCGGCGTGACCGCCGCGGCTCGGCCGGCGCGGTGCTGCGGGGCATGGATGTTCGGCGACGGGAGATTTTGGGTTCGCGCTGCGCGGGAGCGTTCGCAACGTCACGCGCTCGATGGCCACGTTTCAATCCCTGCCCGGATTTCGCGAATTCTATCCCGAAGATCTCGCGCCCCGGAACCACATTTTCCGCCGCTGGCGCCAGACCGCGGCCACCTTCGGCTTCGCGGAATACGACGCGCCCGTGCTCGAGCCGCTCGAACTCTACACGACGAAATCCGGCGACGAAATCGAGGGACAGCTCTTCAACTTCACCGACAAGGGCGGCCGGGCCGTCGCGCTCCGCCCCGAGATGACCCCCACCGTCTGCCGCCTCGTCGGCGCGAAAGCGAACGCCCTCAAGCGCCCGATCAAGTGGTTTAGCGTGGCGGAATTCTACCGCTACGAACGCGCGCAAAAAGGCCGGCTCCGGGCGTTTCACCAGTTCAACGCCGACATCTTCGGCGAGCCCGGCCCCGAGGCCGAGATCGAGTTGATCGCGCTGCTCATTCAGTGCCTCGCGGGCTTCGGGCTGACGGCGGCGGATTTCTGCGTGCGCCTGAGCGATCGCGACCTTTGGTTTTTCTACCTCGAGGCGCTCGGTTTTTCGGACGGCGCTGCCCGCGATATCCTCGGGGCCATCGACCGTTTCGAGAAAATGGGGGACGATGCGTTCAAGGGCTACGCCGAGAAGCACGGCCCGCTCGCGCCGGAGAAAAAGGACGCGGTCGTGGCCTTCATGGGCATTCGCAGCCTCGATGCGCTCGCGGCCGCGGCGTCGCGGCTCGGCGGCGAGAAACTCCAGGCGCGCCTCGCCGACTGGCGCCGCGTGCTCGACGGCCTCGCCGCGATGGGACTCGCGGATTTCGTCCAGGTTGATCTCAGCGTTGTGCGCGGGCTGGCCTACTACACGGGGTTCGTGTTCGAGGCGTTCGACCGCAAAGGCGATCTCCGCGCGCTCGCCGGCGGCGGCCGTTACAACGATCTCGTCAAGAAACTCGGCTACCCGGATTTGCCGGCGGTGGGTTTCGCGATCGGCGACGTGACGACCGGGTTGCTCCTCGAGCAACGCGGCCTGATGCCGACGTTGGTGAGCGCACCCGACATCTACGCGGTCATAGGTGGTGCGGCGGAGCGTGCGGCGGCGTTTGGAGACATCCATGCGCTGCGCGCCGCGGGGCATCGCGTCGACTATCCGCTGAAGGAGGTCGCGTTTGGGAAACAATTCAAGGCGGCGGCCGAGTCCGGCGCGAAGCTAGCGCTCATCTACGGTGGCGACGAGCTGGCGAAAGGCGTCGTGAAAATCCGCGACCTCGCCGACCGCACCGAGCGCGAGGTGCCGCGCGCGGAGTTGCTGGCGACGGTGCGGGATTTTTTCTCGGGCGGGGGATGAAGCCGCACGCTCACCGCCTGCTCGTGCTCGCGGGCGAACTCGCGGTCGTGCGGCTGCCGGCGGAGGCGACCGTGCCGAGCTGGGTGCGCGGGGCGTTCACGAGCATCACGCGCACCGCCGGCGAACTATCCATCGTGTGCTCGGCGGGGTGCGTCCCGGCCGGCCTGCGCGCCGAGAGTGGCTGGGTGGCGCTGCGTGTCGCGGGGGCGTTGGAATTTTCCGCGACGGGCGTGCTCGCGTCGCTCGCCGCACCGCTCGCGGAAGCGCGCATCCCGCTGCTCGCGATCGCGACGTTCGACACGGACTACCTGCTCGTGCGGCGTGAGTCGCTCGCGGCTGCGACGACCGCGCTCATGGCGGCGGGCCATGCCGTGGACGCGGCGCCGCCGCTCCCATGACCCAGGGCCGCTACCTCTGGCGCATCGTGCGCGTGCCGCTGCGGCTGATCGTGCTGACCTACTTCGTGCTGCTCGTCGCGGCGCCGCTGCTCGCGCCGTCGAAACTCTTCTACCCGCATCTGGCCTCGCGCGCTGCGCCGGACGGGCTGCGGTTGTTGAAAACGCCCGGCGGCGGCGCGCTCGCGGTATTGCACCTGCCGAACCCCGCGGCGCGGTTTACGGTGTGGGTGTTTCACGGCAACGCCGAGTCACTCGCCGACATTGAGCCGTGGTTGCGCGACTTGCACGGCGCGGGCTTCGCGGTGTTCGCGGCCGATTATCCCGGCTACGGCCGTAGCGACGGCGAGCCGTCGGAAAACGCGATCTTCGAATCGACTCGCGTCGCACGCGCCTACTTGCGCGACGATCTGAAAGTCCCCGCTGCGCAAACCATCCTCTACGGCCGCTCGCTTGGCAGCGGACCCGCCGTGCAGGCGGCGACCGAGGAACACGTCGCGGGGCTCGTGGTGCAGCGCGGATTCACGAGCGTGTTTCGCGTCGTGACGCGTTGGCCGCTGCTGCCCTTCGACCAGTTCAAGAACGTGAGCAAACTTCCGCGCGTGGTGGCACCCGTGCTCGTAATGCACGGCGAGCGTGACGAGGTGATCCCGTTCGCGCATGGCGAGGCGTTGTTCGCGGCGGCGCGCGGGCCCCGCCAATACCTCTGGGTGCCGGGCGCGCATCACAACGATTTCGTGCGCGTGGCCGGCGACGACTACTGGGCGGCGTTGCGCGACTTCAGCGCGCTTTGCGCGCGGACCGCGCCGGCGAATCCTTGAGCAGGTTGCCCGGTCCAAACGCGTCCGGCAGCAGCGCGTCGAGCGTCGTCTCGATGCGCAGCGCCGAATCGCAGACGCTGACGACGGACGCGCGCGGGCCGAATTCGTTAATCACCTGACGGCACGCGCCGCAGGGCATGGTGGGCGCGGGCGTGGGCGTGTAGACGACGACGCAGCGGATGGCGCGCTCGCCCTTTGCGGCGGCGGAAAAAATCGCGGTGCGTTCGGCGCAGTTGCACAGGCCGTAGGAGGCGTTTTCGACATTGGCGCCGGCGTAGATTTTGCCCGAGCCGGCGAGCACGGCGGCGCCGACGCGGAATTTCGAGTAGGGTGCGTAGGCGGATTTCGCGGCGGCGCGTGCGGCGGTTTCGAGGCGGCGGACGAAGGCGGCGGGCAGTGGAGTGGGCATGAGCGGAACGCGCGGAGAGTTGACCGTCGCGCGGACGCCGATGGCAAACGGCAAATCCCGGCCCGCGCGCGGAGCGACGGAGGAGGGAGGGAATTTTGAAACGCAGAGGACGCGGGGCGCGCGGGATGGTCCGGCTCGATTGCTCAGCGTGGCGATCCGCGCCGGCGTGGTAGGCAGCCCGCTTGCGAGCGCTGATCCGACTGATCCTGAGCGCCCGCAAGCGGGCGGCCTACATACGCGCGACCGCGCGGGGCGGTCTACCACGCGAGCACGATTTTTCCGCTGCGGCCGGAGCGCATCAGGTCGAAGCCTTCCTGAAATTCCGTGAACGGCAGGCGGTGCGTGATCACCGGGGAGATGTCGAGGCCGCTCTGGATGAGGGCGGTCATCTTATACCACGTCTCATACATCTCGCGACCGTAGATGCCGCGGATCGTGAGCATGTTGAAGACGACCTTGTTCCAGTCGATCGCGGCCTTCTCGGGCATGATGCCAAGGAGCGCGATGTGGCCTCCGTGACACATGTTGTCGATCATGTCGGCGAGGGCGCGGGGGTTGCCGGACATTTCGAGGCCGATGTCGAAGCCTTCCTTCATGCCGAGCTCGCGCTGCACGTCGGGGAGCTTTTCCCGCGAAACATCCACGACGCGCGTGGCACCGAGCTTCTGCGCGAGCGCGAGGCGCAGCGGATTCACGTCGGTGATGACGACGTGGCGCGCGCCCACGTGCCGCGCAATCGCGGCGGCCATGCAACCGATGGGGCCGGCGCCGGTGATGAGCACGTCCTCGCCGATGAGATCGTATTGGAGCGTGGTGTGGACGGCGTTGCCGAGCGGATCGAAGCACGAGAGCACGTCGAGCGGGATGGCGGGATCGACGGCGACGGCATTGCTGGCGGGGATGCAGAGGTATTCGGCAAACGCGCCATCGCGGTTCACGCCGACGCCCTTGGTGTCCCTGCAAAGGTGACGGCGGCCGGCGAGGCAGTTGCGGCACACGCCGCAGACGATGTGGCCCTCGCCATCGACGAGGTCGCCGGGTTTGCAATTTTGGACGTTGGAGCCGACGGCCTCGACGACGCCGACAAACTCGTGGCCGATCACCATCGGGGGGCGGATGGTTTTTTCGGCCCAGGCGTCCCAGTTGTAGATGTGGACGTCGGTGCCGCAGATGGACGTCTTCTTCACCTTGATGAGGACGTCGTTGATGCCGGGCGTGGGCACGGGCACCTCGACGAGATCGAGGCCGGGGCCGGGGCGCAGCTTGGCGATGGCGCGCATGGTTTTCATGGGGCGAGGTTGCGGCGCGGACGAGGGGTGTCGAGGAGCGCGAGTGTCAACGGACACCGGACGGCGGCGGGGTCGGCGAACTCGCCGCCATGCGCGCATCAGGGGCACGATCGCGGCGGGGTCGGCGACCCCGGCCCTACAACAGGCATGCGCCTTCGAGGGCGAGCAGCCTCGCCTTGGTCTCGATGCCGCCGGGGCCGGAAAATCCCGTCATCTTTCCGTGCGCGCCCGTGATGCGGTGACACGGGATTAGCAGCGGGCAACGGTTCGCGCCGAGCGCGGCGCCGACGGCGCGGCTCGCGGCGGGCGGTTCACCGATGGCGGCGGCGATTTCGCCGTAGGTGGCGGTGCGGCCGGATTTCACGGCGAGCGTGGCGCGGAGGACGCGTTCGTTGAACGCCGACACGCCCGCGAAATCGTAACGCACGTCGGCGAAATCCTCCGGCGCGCCCGCGAGGTGGCGCTGCACGCGGGCGATGAGTTCGCCAATCCACGGCGGCGGCGGTGCTGCGGGAGCGTCGGTGGCCGGCGGCGCGAGGCGGCGCGTCGAGCCGGGCAGAGCAAACGCCGCCACGCCCGCGTCGCTCCAGGCGATTGCGCAGTCGCCGAACGGGGTCGCAAAAGTCGCGTGGGGCATTGCGGGGTTGCATCGTGGGAGGGGCGAGGTTCGTGTCGAAACGAATTCCCCGGTATGACCAACCGCTTCTACACCGCGTTCGACAGCGAGACCCTCGGCGTCGCGCGCAAGACGGATTATCGCAACGCCTTTCAGATCGATCGTGATCGGATCATCCACGCGCACACGTTTCGAAAGCTCCAGTCGAAGACGCAGGTTTTCCTCTCCGGCGAATACGATTTCTACCGCACGCGGCTCACGCACTCGATGGAGGTCGCGCAAATCGGGCGCTCCATCTGCCACTTCCTGCGCACGGAGGGCGGCGTGTTGCGCGACGATTTTTTCATCGACGGCGATCTCGTCGAGGCCGTGTGCCTCGCGCACGATCTCGGGCACCCGCCGTTCGGGCATTCGGGCGAGCGCACGCTCCAGGAACTCATGCTCCCGTGGGGCGGTTTCGAGGGCAACGCGCAGACGCTCCACCTCCTCACGGCCACGATGTATCAAAACGAGGCCGGCGTGCGCGGCATGGCGCCGACGCGCGCGCTCCTCGACGGCGTGCTGAAATACAAGAAACTTTTCCGCGAGTTTCCCGCGCCGCCGACCAACCATTTTCTCTACGACCCGCAGGAGAGCGTGCGCGGTTTCGTGCTCGGCGGCGCGGCGATCCCGGCGGAGCTGCACGCGGGCGAGACGCTCAACGCGTTCAAGAGCGTGGAGTGCCAGATCATGGACTGGGCGGACGACGCGGCCTACTCGCTCAACGACATCGTCGACGGTGTGAAGGCGGGCTTTCTCACCATCGAACGCATCGAGCGCTGGGCGGCGGGCGAGGGCATCGACGCGCCGCGCCAGCAACTGCTCGACGAACTCATCGACGCGATCCGCGCGGACAATCTGGAGAAGGTTTTTTCGCAGCGCATCGGCGCGTGCATCAAGGGCTGCCGGTTGCGCGAGCGCGTGAACTTCATGGCGGCCCGCACGAATCGCTACCGCTTCGAGCTCGTGGTGTCGCCGACGGCGGAGCGCGCGGTGACATTCTTCAAGAAAATGGCGAACGACATCATCTTCGAGAGCCCGCAGCTCCAGCAGATGGAGCACAAGGCGCGGAAGGTGATGTTTGCGCTGTGGGACTCGTGCTGGACGAACTACGTCGCGAAGGGCGCGCGTGTGATCCACATCCTGCCGCCGCGCGTGGGCCGCCTGATCGAGGCGGAGGCGAGCGAGGCCGGGAAGGCGCGGCAGATCAGCGACTGGCTCGCGGGATTGACCGACGGCATGATCGTGCACACCTACCGGCGGCTGTTTGATCCGGAGTTCGGGAGCCTGCGGGATTTGAGCTGAGGCGTGGCGATTCAGGCCAGAGTCCAGAGCTCAGAGCTGAGGGCAGAACCAGACGGTGAACTGCGTCAGGTCAGCTCCGAGTCCGCGCCCACGCTCAGTGGGTCGGCGTCTCCGCTGTCGACGGCCTGAGGCCGAGTGAGGCGTGGCGCGGGCGCGTCTGATCGCGCTTAGCGGCGCAGCGTGGTGAACACGGTGCCACCCAGAATCAGGGCCGCGCCGGCGAGTTCGTGCGGCGAAAATCGCTCGGCGAAAAACAGGGCGCCGCCGGCCGCGATGCCGACGGGCACGAGCATCTGGAGCAACGAACCCTCGGCCACGGACAACTCGCGAAAGCCGCGCGTCATCGTGATCTGGCCGAGCGCGGCGCAGACCCCCGCGAGGAGCATCATCACCCAGGTTGCGAGAGACAGGGACTGCGGGTGCAGGGCGGCCGGGATGCCGCAGAGCAGCAGGCCGTAAACGCACTGCGCGCCGAAAATCGTCGAGGTGTGATCGGTGGCGTGGAGCTGGCGGATGGTGACGACCACGTAGGCCGACGCGGCGGCCGTGACGATCGCGACGAGATCGTAGAGGCCGGCGTGGGCGCCAGCGCCGAAGGCGTTGGTGAGCAGGGCGAGGCCGGCAAGGGCGGCCGCGCCGCCGACGGCGAGGGCGGCGCCGAAGCGTTCGCGGAGAATCCATGCGGCGAGCACCGCGCCGATGATCACGTAGGTGTTGTTGATGAACGT
Organism: Verrucomicrobiota bacterium; assembly: GCA_041165185.1. Taxonomy (GTDB): domain Bacteria; phylum Verrucomicrobiota; class Verrucomicrobiia; order Opitutales; family Opitutaceae; genus JBEANZ01. The sequence continues at coordinate 9,458 of JBEANZ010000055.1, forward strand.
GGCGCGGCCCGCGCCGAGCTCGACGACGGTGAGATAGTAGCCGTAAACGCTCGCGCCACCGACGAGCCCGCGGAGCGCGAGTTTCCGGTGTGTGAAGAGCCGCGTGAACCGAAACTCGCGCCGATAGAGCGCGTAGATGACGGCCATCCCGGCCGCGAAACGCACGCAGCTCACGAGCCAGACGTTGACGGACTCGACGCGGCCGAGCGCGCGGATGAGCAGGACGTTGGCGGTGAAAAACGCGGTCGACGCGAGCATGAGCGCGACGCCGCGCGCGTGGCCGGGGGCGGTGGGCGTGGACGCGGGCGTGGTGGGAGCGGTGGCGGCGGCGGAAGGAGTAGAGGCGTGGCGGGACATCGCGAAGCGAGCGAGCGTTCAGCCTGCGGGCGTGGCGGCGAGGACGGAACGCGGCGGGGGCGGCACAGCGGGAGGGAAAGCGCGGGCGGCGTTGCGCGCCGGGAGGTCGAGGGGGGAAACGTTAAGAGCTAAGCGTTGAGCGTTTTGTCCGGTCACGTCGCCCGCGCGGGGAGCGGCGGTTGACAGGGATTTCGCGGCAGACCTACGGTAAGAAACATGACGAACACGATCTGGGGACAGGTCACGATGGTGCAGCTCGGGCGCGGGGAGTTTGGGTTGCGG
>JBEANZ010000056.1:0-4111 GCA_041165185.1 Verrucomicrobiota bacterium
TTCTTCCACGCGTCGTGATTTGCGATCAGGCGCGGAGTGGAGCTGAGCAGTTCATCCACGATGCGCAGTTTGTTCGCGCGGAGCGAGGAGCCGGTCTCGGTGATGTCGACGATGGCGTCGACGAGGTCGGGGACTTTCACCTCAGTCGCACCCCAAGAGAACTCCACCTCGACCGCCACGCCGATTTTGGCGAAGTAGTTTTTCGTGGTGTTGATGAGTTCGGTGGCGACGCGTTTGCCTGCGAGATCGGCGGCGGTGCGGACGGGGGAGGACTCGGGAACGCAGAGGACCCAGCGGGATTTCAGGGTCGAGGCGCGACTGTAAACGAGGTCGCACACCTCGACGACGTCGGAGGCGTTTTCCTGGATCCAATCGTGGCCGGTGAGACCGCAGTCGAAGAAGCCGTGCTCGACATAGCGGCTGACCTCCTGCGCACGGATGAAGCGCCCGTCGAGCTCGGGGTCGTCGATCGAGGGGCGGTAGCTGCGCGAATTCGTGGTGATTTTCCAGCCCGCCTTGGCGAACAGGTTCTTCGTGGATTCCTCGAGGCTGCCCTTCGGCAGGCCGAGCATGAGCAGGGGGACGGTGGCGGACACGCCCGCAAAGGACACGTCGCGCCGGGCGCGTTCAAGCAATTTCCGGGCGGTTGACATGGCTGTGCGCGCGGGGCAGAACGCGCGCCGTCCGGCCATGCCCAACCCGAATCCCCCGCGCCCCGAGGCCAAGCCATTGATCGTCATTGTCGAGGACGAAGCCGAGCTGGCGGCGCTGATTGCGCAGCACCTCGAAAACGCCGGGATGCACACGCAGATCTGCAATCGTGCGGCGCACGCGTTTCGCTTCCTCAAGAAAAACTACGCCAACCTGCTGCTGCTGGATATCACGCTGCCGGACCAGTCGGGGTTTTCGTTGTTGGAGCAACTCAAGGCGGCCGACATCGGCGTGCCCGTGATTTTCCTAACCGGCAGCATCGAGGAGACGAGCAAGGTCAAGGGGCTCGACATGGGTGGCGACGACTATGTGACGAAGCCCTTCAGCTACGCGGAACTACTCGCACGGATCCGCGCGGTGTTGCGGCGCACGGAGGGCCGGGCCGATCTCAACGTGACGAAGAACGTGAAGCTGAGCGACGATCCGTTTGAATTTTGCGGTGCGCGCGTCGTGCCCACGCGGCTGGTGATCGAGTTTCCGGGCGGTCAGGCGGAGCCGCTCGGGCGCAAGGAACTCGGCATCCTCGCCTATTTGAATGCGCATCACGCCCAAGTGATCACGCGGCAGGCGCTCATTCATGCGGTTTGGGGGATGCACGCCGACGTGCGGAGCCGATCGCTGGACCAATATATCGTCAAGGTGCGCGAGCGGTTTGACTCGCATGGGCTGAGTCTGGAAGCGCTGCGCACGGTGCACGGGATCGGTTATATATTTGACCCGCGGGGGGTGTCGGCGGAGGGGCGGTAGGGCGACGACGGGCTGGGGTCGTGGCCGGGGCGGGCTTCGGCTTACTGGCGCTCGCCGCTACGGGGTCATCACGTTTCGGAACCGGCGCATTGCGCACTCGCGCCGTGGCGGAAAAAAAGTGGCCAGGCACTCCACGGCACTGGGCGGAACGTCGTTGCCGTTGCTACCTTCCGGTCCTGGCGGAGTTCACGCGCCCACCCATGCATGGCGCCTGGCCGGGGCGGACAGTGCGTCGGCCGCCGCGCCGCGCAAGGACTTTTATCGGGGATCGCCGCCGCCGGGGGGCGGGCGAGGGCCGGGGGGCGGGTTGGCGCCCGGAGGCTGATCGGGACCGGCGGATGGGTTGGGGGCGCCGGGGTTTGGGCCTTGGGGCGAATTTTGAAACTGGCGTTTCGGGCTGTTGGGGCCCTTGCGCGGGGGTTGGGTCGGGCCGCGGGAGGCGGGGTTGTTCGGATCGCCGGGGGCGAAGGCGGGTGGGCCGGGATTGGGGCGCGGGCCGTCGCCCCCAAAGGCGGCGTCGTCATGTTGGCGCTGATCGAGAATCTTGCGTTGCTTCTCCTCCATCTGCTCGAGCTTGGAGATTTGGATTAGGGTCAGCTCCTTGCGGATGTCCTCCTGAAGGCGTTGGAGGGTGATGGTGTCGTCGCGAAAATGGTCTTGTTGCTGGCGGCGGAAATCGAGCGTGGCGCGTTGGATGAGGGGCATCACGCGGTCGCGTTGATCGGGGGTGAGATCGAGGCGTTCGGCGAAGCGGCGGAGGAGGTTCGCGGCCTGCGCTTGCGGGCCGATCACGAGCGGGGGTTTGTGGGAGTTCGCAGGGGCGCGGTTGGGGTTGGCGGCGACGGCGGGCGGGAGCGGGAGACGACCGGCGCCTTGCTTGCGTTCGCGTTCCTGAACGAAGGTCTGGCCAATCCGCAGGGAAAAAAGTCCGCCGAAGACGGCGCCGGCAATGAAGACGCCGACGAAGGCAAGGACGACTTTCCAGGGTTTTTCCATAACCTTAATCTTCGAGCAGGAGGGAGACGGCGTCGTCTTCGGGCGGATCGTCGTCAGTGGGGCCGCCGGCGGAGAGGAGCGAGTAGTTGCCGGCAAGGCTGATCACGGCGAGGAGGCCGGCGACACCGACGGCGCGGAGGGAGAAGCGTTCGAAAAGCGAGACGACACGGTGTTCGTGTGCAAACGCGAGGGCGACGACGCGCGTCGCGAAGCCATAGGGCGCGGTATCCGCGGCGGCGGGCTGCGCGGTGCGTGCGGCCGCTGCGAGGCGGGACCACGGGTGCTTGGGATCGGTGACGTTCATTGGCGCTCTTGACGTTGGAGTTCCTCGAAAAGTTTCCGCAATTTTCGGCGCGCGCGGAAGGCGCGGACTTTGACGAGCGACTGGTTCCACCCGGTCAGCGCGCTGATCTCGGCGACGGTTCTTTGTTCGAGGTCGAGGAGGCGGAGGACGTGTTGGTCCTCGGGCTTGAGTTGGCCGAGGAGGCGGTGGACGAGTTCGTGGGAGGCGAGGGCGTCGTTGGCGGGGACGTCGTTGGCGTTGGTGATGACGTTGTCGAGGACCTTGGTTTCATTTTCCGAGAGGTCGGCCCAGCGGAATTCGGGGCGGCGTTTTTGCGCGCGGAGGTGGTCGATGCAGGTGGTGACGGCGATGCGCGAGACCCAGTGGGGGAGGGGGACGGCACCCTGATATTGGCCGAGGCGGGTAAACATTTTCATGAACACCTCCTGACAAAGGTCCTCCTCGGGGACGCGGCGCGGGAGGTGCGAGCGCACGATGCGGATGACGAGCGGGTAGAGGTGGTCGACGAGTTCGCGGGCGGCGTCCTGATCGTGTTGCCGGACGCGCTCAAGGCAGCGGGGCACGTCGAACGGCGGCGGATCGTCGGGCATGGCGTCGGGGCAACTGGGGGCGGGGTAAGGGGCGACGCGGGCGGCGGGGGGGACTTCAGCCGAGGCCGGCCGGGGCGGCGGCCGCCGGGGGCGCCTTGAGCTGATCTTTCCACGAGGCGATCTTGGCCTGGGCGCCGTAGTGTTCGGCGCGGGGTTTGTCGCCGCGCTCCATCCAGATGCGGGAGAGGGTGGTGTTGATAAACAAATCGTCGGGGCGGAGGGCGTGGGCGCGGTCCGCGGCGGCGAGCGCGGCGTCGAGTTGGCGGGCGGAGAAATTGATCTCGGCGGCGGCGTGCCAGGCTTCGAACGAGGCGGGGGCGCTGGCGGTGGCGTGAGTGAGTTTGGCGAGGGCGGCAGGCGTGTCGCCGAGGGCGAAGTCGGCCGTCGCGTCCTCGATCAGGGTTTGGAGAGCGTCGTCGGTCATCGTGCGCGGCGACGATGGGGCGGGGCGGAAAAAAGAAAAGGACGGCTTTTGCGGAGCCGTCCTTGGGAGGGTTGCGGGAGGAGGGGAGGGGCGGAGTTATTTTCCGGCCTCGATGCCGATGGAGACGGCGACGTCGTCGCCGAGGACCTTGCCGAGCATCGCGGGGCCGCCGAGGCCGAACTCGGATTTCTTCAACGTGGTGGCGATTTCCCAGCCGGAGAGCGTCGAGCCGGGCTTCATCCCGGCGCCGAAGCCGAGGGAGGTGACCTTGAGGACGACGGATTTCGTCACGCCGTGCATGGTGAGATCGCCGGTGACATCGTAGGTGTCGGCGCCGGT
>JBEANZ010000057.1:0-10750 GCA_041165185.1 Verrucomicrobiota bacterium
AGCCAGGTGGCCAGCACGCACGCGCCGACGGAGAGCGCGACGTTGGCGGCGGCGGCGGCCACGTGGCCTTTTTCCAACTGCTCGACCGTCTGCCAACTGAACGCGGAAAACGTGGTAAACCCGCCGCACACCCCGACAACCCAGAAGCCGTGCGCGCGAAAATTTTCCGCGCTCACCGACCCGAGCCGGCCCATGAGCCAGCCGATGAGGAGCGAGCCCGCGACGTTGACCGCGATCGTGGCCCAGGGGAGGCGGCCGGCAGGGAGCGCGACGCCGACGAGCGCGCGCGCCACGGAACCGAGCGCGCCGCCGAGCGCCACCGAGAGCAGCGTCGCGGCGTTCACGGCGCCGCCGGCTTGGCCGCGGGCGCCTGCTGGCGCTTGCCGAGCTGCGTGCGGAGATAGGTGTCGACCGGCGCGTTCCGCCACGCGGTCACCCACACGCGCGCGAGCATGTCGCCGCCGACGAGCAACTGGCCGCCGACAAACGCGCGCGCCTCGTCCGTGATCGGTTGTTCGCCGTGGCCGAGCTTGGCGGCTTTTTCCAACCGGTAGAGCGGCTCGACGAGTTGGTGCTGCGCGAGGAGGTAGTCCATCGCGGCGACGAAAAACGGATCGCGACCGTCGGGGCGCGCGGGGAGCGAGAGCGGTTTCGCCGTCGTGACGCGCGGCAGGAGATCGGCGGCCTTGAGGCGCGCCTTGAGCGCGAAGCCGCCGTCGATCCACGAGTGGAAACCGGGCCACGTGGAGTAGCCGTTGGGATTGTCGCCGGACCAGCCGTTGAAGTGCTTCGTGGTGTGGAGCGGTTGCGCGCCGTCGCCGACGTAGTGGCCGATCACGCCCATGACGTAGATGACGTCGGCCTGGGAATTGGCGATTTCCTCGGGGGTGCCGCCGACCTCCTCGTAGGCCTTCAGGTAGGCGAAGGCGGAGCGGAGCTTGTGAAACCACTCGGCCATCGCCCACGGCGAGAAGCCCGGCCACTCGCGCGTGTGGTCCGCGTTTTTCGCCGGATCGATGGCGAGAAATTTTCCGGAATTGGCGATGCGGCCGGCGGCGAAGATCAGCGCAAAGTCGAGCCGCAGCGACGGCACCGTGCGCGGATCGAGGCCGGCCTCGGTGAGATACTCGAGGTCGCAGTAGTGGTCGGTCCAACTGCCGCCGAGCTGGCGGAGCGCGGGATCGACGTTGCGCCAGCGGTCGGGGACGTTGGCGAGGAAGGCGATGCGCTCGGCCGCCGCGGGCGTGCGCGCAAACGCGGGGAAATCCGGCGGCAGCGCGGCGAGCGCGAGCTGGTTGACGATCTTGTGGCCCTCGGCGTCCCACGCGCGGAGCGCGGCGGGCGCGAGCAGGCCAACGCAAACGAGGAGCAGCGGGACGGGGCGAAGTCTCATGGCGGAGCAACGAATCAGATTTGATCCCGCGAGCGAAGCGCAGAAAACGCGGCGGGCGCCGCGGGGCGGAGAACGCGGCGGCGCGGCGAAACTATTTCGTCGGCGCCGGCGCGACCGGCGCGCCAGCGGGGCGGAGCGCATCGAGCGTCGCCGCGTAGGCCCGCACGCCGGCCGCGAGCGACTCGGCGATCTGCTGGCGAAACTCGGGCGTCGCGACGCGGCGGGCCTCGGTGTCGTTGGTGATGATCGCGGGCTCGACGAGGACGCCGGGGCAGTCGAGCGGGCGGAGCACGGCCCAGTGGGCGATCTTCTTGCCGCGGTCCTCGGTCTTGAGGCCGGCGAGTTGGGCGCGGTGGAGCGCGGCGGCGAGGGTGTTGCTCCAAAAATCGTGGCGGTTGACGGGGGCGTTGTCCGCCTCGCCGTCGTCGGTGCCGTCGCGGCCCCAGGAGACGGAGGAGCGCTGCGTGCGGGGCGCGAAGGTGAAAACCTCGGTGCCGCGGGTGTTTTTCAGCGCGGCGTTGAAATGGATGCTGATGAAGAGATCGGCGCGGGCGGCGTTGGCGACGGCGGCGCGGAGGGCGAGGTCGGTGTCCTTGCGATCGGCGAGCGCGCGGTCGTCGGAGCGCGTGAGGACGACGCGGTAGCCGGCGGCCTCGAGGAGTTTTTTCAGGCGGAGGGCGACGTCGAGGGTGAGGATTTTCTCCTTGAGGCGGAAGCGGGGGTTTTCGGCGCCCTCGTCGCGGCCGCCATGGCCGGGGTCGAGGCAGATGGTTTTCGGCGGCGGCGGGACGGCGACGCCGAGCGCGGGACGGACGATGGGCGCGAGGCAGCGCTCGAAATCCACGCGGCTCACGAACAACTCGCCGCCGCGCGCGCGCGCGGGCCGGCCGAGAAAAACGCGCAGGCCGTCCATCATCGTATCGCGGCTCTCGGCCTCGAGGACGACGCGGTGCACGGCGTCGGCGAGGAGCAGTTTCCGGCCCGGCTCGAGCCACGAGGGACGGAGGGCGAGGAGTTTCGCGGCGTCGGCGAGGTTGACGTGGTCGATGCCGTCGATGCGCGTGGTCGGCACGGCGGCGGGCGCGGGTGACGCGCCGGGCCGGGTGGGCGCGGCGCGCACCGGCTCGGCGGCGACGACAGCGGGGGCGAACGCCGAACCAACACAGGCGAGCGCCGCGAGCGCGGCGCGAACGCGGGCCGCGCGCGGCATGGCGGGACCGCTCAACCGGTCGGGGCCGGGGCGGGAGCGGGGGTCGGCGCGGGCGGGGGCGTTTTTTCGCCGTGGGGCTCGGCCTTGCCGCCGTGCTCGTCGTCGTCCTCATCCGGATCGCGATCGGGCATGGCGAACTTGGGCTTGCGCTTGTTGGGCGGGAGCGGCGTGAGCATCACGTGGATGTTGCGCCCGATCAATTTCGGCTCGGCGTCGGGGTGGCCCATGTTGGCGAGGTCGACGACGGCGCGCTTCATGACGGCGAAGCCGAGCTCGGTGTGGGCCATCTCGCGGCCGCGGAACTTGAGGCGCATCTTCACCTTGTTGCCGTGGTGGAGAAACTCCTCGGCGTGGCGGAGCTTGGTCTCGAAATCGTGCGTCTCGATGCGCGCGGTGAACTCGATTTCCTTGATCTTGCTCGCGACGGATTTCACGTGCGACTGCTTCTTCTGTTCCTCGTAGACGTATTTGCCGAAGTCGAGGATGCGGCAGACGGGCGGCGTGGCATTGGGCGCGACCTCGACGAGATCGAGGCCGATTTCGAGGGCGAGGCTGATGGCCTTCTGGGTGTCGATGACGCCGAGTTGCTTGCCCTCGGGGGAAATCAGGCGCACCTGCGGCACCTTGATCCGATGGTTGCGGCGGATGGCCGCGAACGGGTCGACGTTGCGGCGCTGGTAAGAGCCGGGGCGGGAGCCGCCGCCGGCGGAAGGGAACGAATTGGCCATCAAATATGCTGGGTGGGAGGAATCAGGTCGCGGGACTTGTCGGGGGGAAAACCCGCGGGAGCAAGGGCTAAAACTTTTCGCGCGCCGGGCGGCGCGGGGCGGCGTTTCACACGCTGAAACTCTCGCCGCATGAGCAACTGGCCTTGGCGTTGGGGTTGAAAAACTTGAAGCCGCCGGCGACCAGCGCCGAAGAATAGTCGAGGTGCGTGCCGCGCAGGTAGAGCGCGGTCTTCGGGTCGACCAGCACGGCCGCGCCGCCGGTGCGGACGAGGATGTCGCCGCGGCGCGGGGCGGGCGCGAAACTCATCTTGTAGCTGAGGCCGTTGCAGCCGCCGCCGGTGATCGCGATGCGGAGGAATTCGCCGGCGCGTTCGCGAGCGACGAGCGCGGCGACCTTGGCGCCGGCGGCGGGGGTGAGGTGGACGAGCGTCTCGTTGCCCTCGCGCGGCACGACGGGCTCGGCGGCGGGAGCGGCGGCGAGCGGGGCGGCGGCGAGGGTGGCAGACATGGCGGCGGACGATGCGCAGCGCGCGCGCCAGCGCAATGCCCGTGTGCGCGGAGCGCATGAACACCGCGCGACCACGGGCGGGGCGACGTCCCCGCACCGATCTTGGCGGCGCCCGTGTTCGTAGTTCCGGCTTCAGCCGGTGCCGGGGGATTTCGAGCCGGCCGAAACCGGAACGACCAACGCCGACGTTGGCCCCCGCCCGCAGGGAGAAAGCCGCCGCGCGAACCAGGCGCGATTTTCCCGGTTTTCTTTCCCGTCCGGCCGCCCATGGTGCCGGCCATGAAAACAACGGGAGGAGCGAGGTGGACGTTGGCGCTGCTGCTGGCGTCGGCGGCGTCGGGGGCGGAAACGCTCGCGCCGCCGCCGGGCAAACCCGCCAGCGCCGTCGCCAGCGCCGCCGCCAGCGCCGAGTTTCCGCGCGCGATCGCGTCGGTCCTGGAGGCGCAGGTCGAGTTGCACCGGCGCGGTTTTTCCTGTGGCTCGATCGATGGCGTGATGGGGGCGCAGACGGAGGCGGCGCTCCGCGCCTGGCAGCGCGCCGCCGAGCTCAACGAAACCGGCGTGCTCGACGAGCCGACGCGCGCCACGCTCCCGCTGGCGGCGGCGGCGCTGGGTGAGCACGAGTTTTCCGCCGCCGAGATTGAGGGACTGCAGCCGCTGCCCGATACGTGGGTCGGCAAGTCCGAGGCGCGCGCGCTCGGCTTCACGACCGCGCTCGAGCTCGCGGCGGAGCGCTATCGCGCGAACCCGAAACTCCTCCGCCGCCTGAACCCCGATTTCGACTGGGACTCGGTCGCCCCCGGCGCGCGCATCCGCGTGCCGGGAGTCGAGCACGCGACCGTGCGGCGAAACGCCGCGCGCATCCTGATCTGGCTGGAGGCGCGCGCGCTCGAGGTGGTCGATGGCGAAGGGGTGGTGCTCGCGCATTTTCCCGTGAGCATCGCGCGCGCGGTCGAGAAGCGCCCCGTCGGCGAACTGCGCGTGAAGGCCGTCGCGCCGGAACCGAACTACACGTTTGATCCGGCGGTGTTTCCGGAGTCGGCGGAGGCGCGCGAGCTGGGCCGCAAACTCATCCTCCCGCCCGGCCCGAACAACCCCGTCGGCCGCGCCTGGATCGGGCTCGACCGCGCGGGCTACGGGATCCACGGCACGCCGGAGCCGGAGAAAGTCGGGCGCACCGAGTCGCACGGATGCTTCCGCCTCGCCAACTGGGACGCGCTCACGCTGCTCGAGCTCGTGCGCGTGGGTTTGCCCGTCGTGGTGCAACCCTGAGCGGGCGCTGCGATCAGCGAGGCCCACCGCGTGGTCGCTAAACTCGGCGGGCAGGGACGCCCGCCGCTACGCGAGCGGCCGCGTCCGCGCACCGGCACGCGCACACGAAAAAGGCGGGGCCGTCGCGGCCCCGCCTGAAAATCTCACCCGCGCGCGCACCCGCGCACGCAAACTCGCGCCGGCCTTACTTCTTCTTCGCGCCGGCCTTTTCCTTCGTGGCGGCGGCAGCGGCGGCGGCCTTTTCCTTCGCGGCGATGGCGGCCTGCTCCTTCTCGTGCCTCTCGGCCTCCTCGTCGGTCACGAACATGTAAACGTGCGCCACCTCGGGCACGAGGGTGTAGTTGCGCTCCAGCGAAAACCCGTAGGCCTTCACCATCTTCTGGTTGTTGTCGTTGAGCGTCTTCATCAGCTCGTCGAGCTTGCCCTTGAGATCCTTTTTCTTCGCGGCGTCCGTTTCCTTTTCCAACGCGGCGTTGATCTCGACGGCCTGCTGGCGCTGCGTTTGCAGGAGCTGCACGTTTTTCTGAAACTCCTGGTTGCCCTCGATGGAGTTCAACGTGGAGACGCGAATCAGTTTTTGCTGTTTCGGCGCGGCGGCAGCGGCGGCCGGGACCGAGATGGTCTGCGCGCTGAGCGCGCCCGCGAGGACGGTGGAGGTGAGAAGGGCGATGAGCCCGAGGGACTTTTTGGTCATGATGGTTGGGACGTGAAAGGCGCAGGTTGAGAAGGGAAACGCCGTGAGTCGAGCGGACATTGACCGCGGATCGCGCGGTTGGTTCGCGGCGGAGTCTTAGGCGCGGTGGGCGTCGCGAGGCTGGCGGCGTGCGGTCGCGCCGCGCGCAGTTCGCCCTCGTCAACCCGCCCGCGGCGGCTTTCGGTTTCGCCTCCCCGCCCCCCATGCGTTCCCGCCGCCTCCTCCTTGCCATCCTCACCGCCAGCACGGCCATCGCGGCGGCGGCGGAGCCCGTTTTCCCCGGTGCGACATGGGCGCAACGCCCGCCCACCGAGGTCGGGCTTGACGCGGCGAAGCTCGATGAATTCGCGCGGCGCGTCGGCGGTGACGGCGTGATTGTGCGCGACGGTTTCCTTGTGAAAACGTGGGGCGAGGTCGCCACGCACAAGTGGTGGGCTTCCGCCTCGAAGCCCGTGCTCAGCACGCTGCTACTCGCGGCGGTGCAGGACGGCAAACTCGCCTCGCTCGACGCGCCGGTGCGCCGCGCGGGCTGGGAGCTGTCGGCGAAGGATGCGGCGATGACGTTTCGCCACCTCGCCAACATGACGAGCGGCTACGCCACCGCCGACGCCCCCGGCGCCGCGTGGGGCTACAACGATTTCGCGATCCAGCTCTACGCGCGGTCGCTGGAGAAAATCTTCGCGTCGCCACTCGACGCGGCGTTTCACGCGCGCTTCGCCGCGCTGCAATTCGAGGACGGCGCGTTTTTCGGCCATCGCGGGGGCCTCAGCGTCGTGGCGAGCCCGCGGGATTTCGCGCGCCTCGGCTGGCTCTGGCTGAACCGCGGCCGCTGGCGCGGCGAAGAAATCCTTTCGGAGAAATTTTTCGTGACCGAGGTGCGCCCGCAGGTGCCGGCGAGCCTGCCTCGCGCGGTGACGAAGGGCGCGAAGCCCGACGACTACCTCGCCATCGGGAGCTACGGCGGCGGCGTGAACCAGACGCCGCACGGGCCCGGCGTGTATGGGTTGAATTTCTGGTTCAACGAGCGCACGCCCGGCGGCGAGCGCGTGTGGCCCGCCGCGCCCGCCGACACCTATCAGGCGAACGGGCTCTGGAATCGCGACACCGTCACGATCTTTCCGAGCCTGCGCATGGTCGTCGCCGTGCGCGGCGCGGCGCCGGGGAAGTTCGAGCCGGGCGTCGTCGACGGAGCCTACAACCAAAACCTGAAATTGATCGTCGAGGCCGCGAAGTAGTCGTGGCTGAGGCGTCCCGCCTCAGATCGAAAAATACTGCGTGGCCGATAGGCGGATAGACTCAAACCACGAGGCGGGACGCCTCGTCCACGACTGCGCGCACTTCGCTTTCGCGTTCACTTCCGCCGCGCTCTGCGTTCCCCTCGCTCCAGTCTTTCGCCCCATGATGAGATACCTCCTCGCCCTCGCCTCGTTGACCCTGTCGGCCGCGGAATGGCGGCCACCTTCCTCGCCGGATGTCGCCCTGTCGGCCGATGAAAAAACGTGGCTGGTGTCCTCGAAAACCGAAGGCGCGTTTACGCTCGAATCCGCCGCGAGCCATCCCGTGCGCGCCGGCGAATCCTACGCGGTGAACCTGCGCATCCGCGTCGACATCCACACCAAGGCGATTCCCGAGCTGGCGTGCTACGACGCCGACGGCAACGAACTCAAGTGGTCCTCCTCCTACACCGCGCCGGCCACGTCCACGACCAACTGGCAGGAATACCGCCGCGTGTTCGCGGCGACGCCCGGCGCGGCCACGGTGCGGGCCCGCGTGCGCGGCTCCGGCAAGGGCGCGCTCTGGCTGGCTGATCTCGATTTCCGGCCGGTGACGGTGGACACCTATCAAACGGGCGCGCTCATCTCGCAGATCCACCCGCGCAATCGCGCCGGCCTGATCCTCGAATCGAATCTCGGCGTCGTGAATCGCGAGCTCATCACGGACAACGATCGCGATGGCGACGGCAAGTGGGCCGTCATTCGCGTGGACTTGGATAAACTATCCGAGCCCCCAAAGGACCGCGTGGACTGGCGCACGGGTTTCGCCTTCCAACCCAACGCGCTCTACTGGTCCGACGGCGCGGTGTTGAAATCCGACTCGGTCACCGCGGATCGCGCGCCCGATTTTCAGAAGGCCCTGCACTTCCGCATGGCCGCCCACCCCGGTCCCTACCAGGCCACCATGAACGATCCCGGCCGCGCCGTGGCCGTCTCGCTCGACGGAAAAACGTGGCGGCGTTTCGAGGGCGGCCAGGAAGCGGCGCTCGGCACCATCGCGATGGCCGACGGCGTTTTCGAGATGTGGGTGGACGCGTGTTACCGCGACGCTGTGTCGATGGGGCCGGTCTATTTCGACTACGTGCGCCTGATGCCGACCGACAAGGCGCCCTCGGCGAGCCGCCTGTTTGACGCCGCCGCCAAACGCCCGACGCCCCTCGCGCGCGGCACCGTCGACGAGAGAAAACTGCGCGTGAGTTTTTCCGCGCCGCGCTTCGCCCACGGCACGCACTGGCCGGTGCGCGTGGGCGTTCCCATCCCGCGCGGCGAACTCGTTTCGCCCGACCACGCCACGATCCTCGACGCGAGCGGAGCATCGATCCCGACGCAGAACCGCACGCTCGCGACTTGGCCGGACGGCAGCGTCAAGTGGCTGTTCCTCGATTTCCAACACGACTTCGCCACGAGCGGCGGCGCCGAGCACACGGTGGTTTACGGCAACCGCGTCCAGCCGCCGCCGTGCGCATCGCAAAGGTCGCGGGCGGCCTCGACGTGGACACCGGCGCGATCCGTTTTCGCGTTTCGCAAACGGGATTCGGCGTGATCGAGGACGTGCGCAACGCCGCCGGCACCGTGCTCCAACGCGAGCCCATCGCGATCGAGATCGCCGAGGCTGGCGGCAAAATCTGGCGCGCCCTCGAGGTGCCCGTCGAGAAACTCGAGGTCGAGCAGGCCGGGCCGTTGCACGCGGTGATTTTGGTGACGACCCGGCTCGCGCCGTCCGGCCAGCCGGCGGACGGATTTCACCACCGCGCGCGCATCCACGCGTATGCCGGCAGCCCGCTGGTGCAGGTCGACTACTTTGTGGCCAACACCGACCGCCGCGAAAAAGTGATCGCGAAATCAATCACGATGAAAATCCGCCCGGAGGTCGCGGGCGGCGGCAGCGGCGCCAGCATTCAGAAGGACGCCACGCCGGGCCCACGCGGTTGGGTTTCGCTGGCGGGGCTGGGCGTCGGCGTCGCGGCGTTTCGCGAGCAGTTTCCGAAGGCGCTGCGCTGGACTCCGCAGCAAGTGGAGATCGCGCTGTGGGCGCCGGAAGGCGGCGACTACGAGTGGATCCAGAGCGTCGGCAAGACGCACCAGCTCTCGTTGTTCTACGGGCCGCCGGCCGACGAGGCTGCGTTGCTCGCCCACGGTCCCGTGCTCGCGGTGGCGGAGCCGGCGTGGTATTGCGCCTCGGGCGCGCTCGGTCCGCTGACGCCCGCCGATCGGTCGCCGCTGCCGGCCGCGGAGAAGTTGTTGAACGCCCACATGGACACGCTGGTCATCGGCAAGCTCGGCCTCGGTTTCGAAAACTACGGCGACCACTCGTCGGCCGGTTACGTGCAGGGCAGTTTTCTTTGGGACAACAACGAATACGATCTGCCCGCGGCGGCGATGGTGCATTTCGCGCGCACCGGCAATCGCCGCGCGCTGGCGGTCGGCCTCGCGTCCGCGTTGCACTACACCGACGTCGACACGATTCACTACAACAGCCAGCGCAAGGAATCCTACGGCGGCGCGCACACGCACAGCCACGGCACGTTCGGCCACCACACCGCCGAGAAGCCCGGCATGAATCACGCCGGCTACGTGCAGGGGCTCGTCTGGTATAGCTACTTCACCGGCGATCCCGACGGCGTGCTCGGCGCGAAGGACATCGCGAACTGGGTGCTCACAAACATGAAACCGTCGAGCAGCGTCGGCAACATGGAGCGCGCCCTCGGCCATCCGCTGATGACGCTCAACGACGTCTACGAAGCCACGTGGGACCAAGCCTACCTGCAAGGCGCGGCGCGCCTCGTGGATTGGGCGATGAAGTGGGAGGACCCGGTGCGCGGCGGATTCGCGGCGCCGATCACCGAGAAGCCGGCGTTCACGACCGGCTCCCCGTTTTGCTCCGGCGTGATGTTCTCGACGCTGATGAAGTTCAACTCGTGGGCCCGCTCGCCCGCCCTCGACGCGCTGCTCGAGCGGACCGCGCGCCACCTGCTCACCGACATGTGGCGGCCGGAGGGCATCCTGTTCAAGGGCGCGTCGAGCGGCAACGGCCGCGCCTTCGAGATCGTCACGCACTCGCGGCTGATGGCGGACGTCTACGCGCGGACGCGCGACCCGCTCTTCCTCGCCGTGCCGCGCGAGCTCATCGCGAAAGCCTTCACCGATCCCGCCACCAGTTGGGGCACGCGGACCACGGGCCTCGTCTACAACTACCTCCCGTGGTTCCTCACCGCGCTCGTGGAAAACGGCAACCCGCAGCCGGAGCCCGCGCTCACCGCGACCGTGCGGCAAACGACGATCGACGCCGTGCGCGGTGGCCAACTGCGCGTCTGCATCGCCGTGAAAAACACCGGCGCGACGCCGGTGACGGATTTCAAGGCGTCGCTCCAGCCGCGACTCGATTTCGTGGTGACGCAGCCCGCGTCCGTGCCGACCCGCCTCGCGCCGGGCGAGGAATTCGAAGCGTGCTACGAACTCCAGGCGCCCGCGGACATCAACCTCACCTTCGAGGCGAACCGCACCGCGCACACGCAGTGGAGCGCGAGCTACCGCCGCGAGGGAAGCGCGCACCTGGCCCACGCGTGGGTGAAGGTGGTGCTCAGGGAGCGGTGAGGCGAGCGCGGGCGCGCCACCTCGTGCGGCGCTTGCCCGACGGCGACAAGAGTGTCGCCGATCCGACGGAGCGGCGG
>JBEANZ010000058.1:0-2583 GCA_041165185.1 Verrucomicrobiota bacterium
CCGGAGCTCTCGGCATAGTGCACGATCTGGCGGAGCTGCGCGCGGGCCACGGCCTGCTCGCGCTCGTCGGTGATCTCGTCGAGGAAGTGCGTTTGCTTGGCGATGTCGCCCGCGCTGAAGAGCAGGAGGCAGTCGCCCGGCAGGCCGTCGCGCCCGGCGCGGCCGGTTTCCTGGTAGTAGCCCTCGATGTTCTTCGGCAGGTCGTGGTGGATGACCCAGCGGACGTTGGGCTTGTTGATGCCCATGCCGAAGGCGATCGTCGCGCAGATGATGCGCGTCTCGTCGCGGAGGAAAAGCTCCTGGTTGCGGTTGCGCTCGGCGGCGTCGAGGCCGGCGTGGTAGGGGCGGGCGGAGAAGCCGCGGCCGGCAAGCGACTCGGCCACGCGCTCGGCGGTGGCGCGGCTGGCGCAGTAGATGATGCCGCTCTCCGTCTCGCGGACGCGGACGAAGTCGATGATCTGTTTCGCCGGCTGGTCCTTGGGGATAACGCGGTAGGAGAGGTTCGGGCGGTTGAAGCTGGCGACGAAGGTATGCGGGCCGGTGAGCCGGAGATGCTTGATGATGTCCTCGCGCACGCGGCCGGTCGCGGTGGCGGTGAGCGCCATCACGGGCACGCCGGGGAGGAGGTCGCGGAGCTTCGCGATCTGGCGGTATTCGGGGCGGAAGTCGTGGCCCCACTCGGAAATGCAGTGCGCCTCGTCGATCGCGAGGGCGGTGACGTTCCACGCCTTCAGGTTGGCGGCCCAGTTGTCGAGCATCAGGCGCTCGGGGGCGACGTAGAGCAGGCGCCATTCGCCGCGGTGCAGGCCGCTCAGGCGCGAGCGCGCCTCGTCGGCGTCGAGGGTGGAATTCAGGTAGGTGGCGGCGACGCCGGCGGCCTGGAGCTGGTCCACCTGGTCCTTCATCAGCGCGATGAGCGGCGAGACGACGACGGTGAGGCCGGGCCTCAGCAGGGCGGGGAGTTGGAAGCAGAGCGACTTGCCGCCGCCGGTGGGCAGCAGGGCGAAGACGTCCTGGTCGGCGAGGGCGGCCTCGATGATCTCGCGCTGCAGCGGGCGGAAGGCGCTGTAGCCGAAGGTGGTCTTGAGGGTGAGAAGAAGGTCGTCCACGGAAAGAAGCGGTGTGGATGAGCGATGCGGACGCGGCCGGCAAGCCCGCAGCCTACCTAAAATCCATTACTTGAGCCCGAGCCAGCCCGCGAGGGCGCCCACGGCGTCAGCGACCCGGTGGCCGCGGCGGACGGAGCGGGAGACGACGCGGAGTTTGCGCTGCTCGCGGTCGGCCTTCGGGTCGACGTGGCCGACGATCGCGGTGCCGGCGAGGACGGGCAGCGCGTAGTAGCCGCGCTTGCGCTTGGCGGGCGGCGTATAGACCTCCCAAGTGTAGTCAAAATCCCAGAGGCCGGAGGTGACGCGGCGGTCGTAGATGAGGGGGTCGAGCGGGGCGAGGAGGTGCAGGGGCGCGGCGCGTGCCGGCGGCAAGGCTTCGAGCAAGGGCAGGTCGGAGCGGAGGCAGTGGAGCAGGGGCAGGCCGTCGATTCTGATCGATTGGACGAGATCCTCGACCAGGGGCAGCTCCGCCTTCTTGAGCAAGACAAGCCGGCGCTGGCGGAGCTTCAGCAGGGCGTCCCAGCGGGCGGTTTCCTTTTTCTTCGGCTCGGGGAGGGCGAGGATGGAGGCGGGCAGGACGCGCTCCGGCAGGTCGTAGTAGCGGCGGTTGCCCTCGCCGCGGCGGGCGATGAGCAGGCGGCCGTGGGAAAAGAGTTTCTGCAGCGTGGTCTTGGCCTGAGTGGAGGCGCCCCAGAACGAGCGGGCGCGGCCGGTGTCGGCGAAATCCTCCGAGCAAAGCGGTCCGCGGGCCGTGATCTCCGTGAGCAGGCGGGGCACGAGCTCCTTCTGGCGCGGCGACAGCCGGCCGGACCAGGAACTCGCGCGGTGCTGGCGCGAGCGCATGACGGCCCGCAGGTGCGGCCAGGCATCGAGCGTGAAGGCCACGAGGATACCGGCGGAGGGGATGTGGTGCTCGAAGGCCGTGCGCTGGGCCGCGGGCAGCGCTGCACCGTCACCGTGGAGATGGCGCATCAGGCCGCCCTCGCGGTAGCCGGCCACGCGGTTGCGCAGGATGAGGTCGTGCATCCGGCCGGTGACGTTGATCGGGTCGATCTGGATGTAGCCGTGGTGGGCGAGGGCGGCACCGATGTCCGGCGCGGGAGCGTCGAGCAAGACGGCGCGGCGCATGAACCGGCGGGCAGTCTCGGGGGAAAGGGGGAGCTCGGTCATGCGCGGTCCCACAGGGGCATGAAAAAGGCCGCGCTGCAAACGCGGCCTTGGGGGAATGACGCTCCGGGGGCGTTATTTCTTGGGCGTGGCGGCCTGGATGTCGGCGAGGCGCTTCTCGAGGGCGTTCATCTCGGTCACGAGGCGTTCCTCGACCTTCTTGCGGTCGGAGCTGGTGACGATGCTCAGGTTGGCCGTGTCGCGCACGATGTTCGCCGGCAGCGTGAGGAGCCGGGTGAGAACGCCCTGGTCCTTGAAGCTGCTCAGGTAGAGGGCGGTGAGCTCGTGGGAGAGCTTCATCGAGTCT
>JBEANZ010000059.1:0-4414 GCA_041165185.1 Verrucomicrobiota bacterium
AACCTCGTGCGCGCGGTCATGGCCAGCGCCGCGCGCGAGCACGCGGTGGACCTGGACCGACTGAGTTTCACCGGCGCGCTCGACGCGCTGCTCAGCTTCGCCGCCGCGAGCGCGCAAGCGACCACGCGCGCCCAGCGCCGCCGCGTC
The DNA here is from genome assembly GCA_041165185.1 of Verrucomicrobiota bacterium. Lineage (GTDB taxonomy): Bacteria > Verrucomicrobiota > Verrucomicrobiia > Opitutales > Opitutaceae > JBEANZ01. The sequence continues at coordinate 148 of JBEANZ010000059.1, forward strand.
TGGGCCGGCCTGCTCGCGCGCCTCGCCGCCGATCTCGTCCCCTCGCGCCCCGGCCGCCACGAACCGCGCGCGGTCAAACGCCGCCCCAAGTCCTATCCCCACCTCAACCGCCCCCGCCGCGCCTACCGCATCGTGCGCCACGGCGGCCGTTTTCGCCGCCCAGCCAAAATTACTTAAGCGCCATTCGATCACGGAGCCGTTCGGCCCCGGGCTGGTCGAGGGGGTGAGCGCATGAGTGCCGCCGGGGCTTTGGCCGGGCCGCTGCGCTCGCTCCTGCTGGTGACGATGGCGCGCGAGCACGAAGACATCCTGGCGCGCGCGGAGGCGGAAAACTGGCGCTATCGGCGTTTCCTCAGCTATCTGGTAGAAAGCGAAGTCAACGAGCGCCTGCGTCGTCGCATCGAACGGCAGTTGAAGGAGTCGGCGCTGCCGCCGGGCAAGATCCTCGATACGCTCGAGGAGAAAAAACTGCCCGACAAAGTGCGACGACAACTGCCGACCTTGCGGTCCGGTGAACTGGTCCGTCGCGGCGACAATCTGCTGCGCTTCGGCCTGCCCGGACGCGGGAAATCGCATCTGGTGGCCGCGCTCGGCCGCGAGTGGATCCAGCGCCACCACTTGATGGTGCTCTTCACCCCGACCTTCCAACTCGTGACCCAGTTGCTCGCCGCCAAGCGCGACGTGAAACTGCAGGCCGCGCTCGCTAAACTCGACCGCTTCGACGCCGTCATCCTCGACGACCTAGGCTACGTTCAGCAATCCCGCGAGGAAATGGAAGTGCTCTTCACCTTCCTCGCCGAACGCTACGAGAAGAAGTCCGTCGTCATCACCTCGAACTTGGTGTTCAGCCAATGGGACCAGATCTTCAAGGACCCGATGACCACCATGGCGGCGGTCGACCGGCTCGTGCACCACGCCACGATCCTCGAACTTACCGGCGACACCCAACGAGCCCCGTTGGGGAAAGCCAAAGCGGTTCCGTGAGTCCAGAGGTGGAGGAAGGGGGCTGCTGATCGGCACCGCTCAAAGCAGAGGCGCTGGACCCCTTCCTCCACAGCTCCATCCCTGCGGCGCGTTGCGCCGCCTCACCCCGCAGGGCGTAGTTGGGGCACCATAGTTGTCGTTACCTTCGGACGGACTGGTGGGGAATGCGTTCCCCTCCCCCTCCAAACCACTGTATACTCGGCGCCGCGTGGCGGCGACCTGCACGCCCTATGTCGCCCCCAATTTCCTTGGACACAGGACAGCAAACCCGAAAGCCCATGAATCCGATGACCGAACCGATGGAAACGCCGCCTCCCACCCAGCCCGCCCCTCTCGCCAGGCCCGAGCCCCCGGAGGTGGAGCCGGGCGTTGCGCCCGGCGGAGCCTCCGGGGGCTCGGGCCTGGCCAATCCCCCGCAACGCTGGGGCGCGAAGCGCAAAGCCGACGTCGTCCTGCGCGCGTTGCGCGGCGAAGCGCTCGATGCGCTCAGCCGCCACACCGCCGTGCCCGTGCCGCGGCTGGAAGACTGGCGCGACCGGGGCCTGCACGGCCTGGAACAGGCGTTGCAGACCCGCGACGCCGGCGACCCGGTGCAACTGCGCCTCGACGAAGCTAACCGCCGCATCGGCGAACTGAGCATGGAGGTCGAACTGCTGCGCGCCCGGTGCGAAAAGGCCGGCCCTTTTGTCGGGCGGAGGTCGCGGCCATGAGCGCCGCCACCTCCCCGGCCGCGGGCCGCGTCTATGGCGTGCAACGCGTCTGCGCCGCGTGGGCCTTCCCGCGCGCGAGCTTCTACGCGACGCAACCCGCCGTGCCCGCGCCCGCGGCAGCCGCGCCCACCGCCGCCCCCGGCAAACGCGGCCCCAAGACCACGCTCGACGACGCGGCGCTGCTCGCACTCATCCGCGCAGACCTAGACCAGTCGCCCTTCCGCGGCGAAGGCCACCGCAAGGTCTTCGGCCGCCTGCGCTACCTCGGCGGCCACCGCGTCGGCCGCCACCGCCTCCTGCGACTGATGCGCGCGCACCACCTGCTCTCGCCCCACCGCACGGCACCCGTGCCGGCCAAGGCCCACGACGGCCGCATCACGACCGACGCGCCCAACCTGCGCTGGGCCACCGACGGCATGAAAATTTGGACCGTGGACGACGGCTGGCTGTGGTTGTTCACGGCCCTCGAACACTGGAACGCCGAGTGCCTCGGCCACCACGTCTGCCAACGCGGCGACCGCTTCGCCGCCTACGAACCCGTCGCGCAAGCCGTCACGCACGTCTTCGGCGCCAGCGCCCCCGACGCCGCGCGCGGCATCGAACTCCGCCACGACCACGGCAGCCAGTATCTCACCCCCTACTTCCAAGGCCAGAGCCGCTACCACGGCTTCACCCCCAGCTTCGCCCACGTCGGCGAACCCGAGACCAACGGCGTCGTCGAACGCTTTAACCGCACCCTGAAGGAACAGATCATCCACGGCAAAACCTACCGCAACCGCGCCGAACTCGCCGCCGCCGTCGCCGCCTTCGTCCGCACCTACAACCGCGCCTGGCGCCTCGAGAAACTCCGTTACAACAGCCCCCTCGAAGCCCGCCGTGACTACCAACCAGCCTCCCCTTTAGCCGCCTAATTAACCTTGTCTTGTGTCCAGAAAATCGGGGGGCGATACACCAATTCCCGGCAGCTACACAGCGAAGAACCTCAGTTCTGCTTCTTCTTTTTTCCGCCGCCGCCACCCGCGTTGCCATACCAGCTCGCCGGAATTTCGGCGGGCACCTTCAGATCGGTGCGCAGCTTCGTGAGTTCCTTTTCGAGCGTCGCGCGCGTGGCGCGATACGCGGGGTCGTTGATCACGTCGCGCAGTTCGCTCGGGTCTTTTTCGAGGTCGAAGAGTTCCCAGTAGTCGGTCGCACCGGCGGCGGCGGTGAAGTGGATCAGTTTGTAGCGATCCGTCACGACGCCGTAGTGCGGGGCAACGCGGTGCGGCGTGGGATACTCGAAATACTGGTAGTAAAAACTCTTCCGCCAGTCGGCCGGCGTCTGGCCCTTCAACACCGGCACGAGGCTGCGGCCTTGCATGCGCGCCGGGATCGCAAGGCCGGCGGCGTCGAGGAAGGTCTCCGCGAAATCCACGTTGGAGACGAGCGCGCGGGTCGCGGTGCCGGGCTTCACGTTGCCCGGCCAGCGCACGAGCAGCGGCGTGCGAATCGACTCCTCGAAGATCCAGCGCTTGTCGAACCAGCCGTGTTCGCCGAGGTAAAAGCCCTGATCCGAGGTGTAGATCACGATCGTGTTTTCCGCGAGGCCCTCGTCGTCGAGGAACTTCAGCACGCGGCCAACGGCTTCGTCGACGGCCTTCACGCAGCCGAGGTAGTCGTGCATGTAGCGTTGGTAACGCCAGCGCACGAGGTCCGCGCCCGCGAGGTTGGCCTCGGCGAACTTCGCGTTGCGCGGCGCGTAGTATTTTTCCCATTCGGCGCGTTGGTCGGCGTTGAGCGAGGGCGGCGTGGTGAGCTTGGCGTCGAGCGGCGTGAAGGTTTTCTCGATGGTCATGTCCTGACCCTTCTCGGCGGCGCCGCGACCGGCGTAGTCGTCGAAGAGCGTGGCGGGCTCGGGATACTTGCGGTCCTTGTCGTGGTTGAGGTGGCGGAGCGCGGGCGACCACTCGCGGTGCGGGGCCTTGTGCTGCGTCATCAGCATGAAGGGCTTCGTCTTGTCGCGCTTCTTGAGCCAATCGAGCGAGGTGTCGGCGATGAGGTCGGTGACGTAGCCGCTGGTAGGCACGCGCTCGCCGAGGCGGTTCATCGGCGGGTTATAGTAAACGCCCTGCCCGTAGAGGATCTGCCAGAAGTCGAAACCGGTCGGGTCGCTCTCAAGGTGCCACTTGCCGACCATCGCAGTCTGATAGCCGGCGGATTGGAGCAGTTTGGGAAACGTGATCTGGCTGCCGTCGAAGCGGGAGTTCGTGTTGTTCACGAAGCCGTTGATGTGGCTGTAGGCGCCGGTGAGGACAACCGCGCGGCACGGGCCGCAGATGGAGTTGGTGACGAGGCAGCGATCGAAGCGCATCCCCTCGCGGCCGATGCGATCGATGTTGGGCGTCTCAATCAGTTTGCGCGGATCGCCGTAGGCGCTGATGGCCTGATAGGCGTGATCGTCGGCGAAGATGAGGACGATGTTCGGCGGGGATTTCTGCGCGGCGACAGCCGAGGCGGCGGACGCGGCGAGAGCTGCGAGAAGCGCGAGGGGACGGAGCGGGAATTTCATTTGGCGGCCTTTCCGTTCAGGGTGG
>JBEANZ010000060.1:0-8996 GCA_041165185.1 Verrucomicrobiota bacterium
GGGCTTGAGCGAGGTGAGCGGCAGGAACTCAACTGAGAATTCATGCCTTTCCAGCGCGGCCTTGACGTCGCCTGCGGCAAATTGAATTTGCGCCACCTCTGGGTCAAAAAACACGCCGACCGTTTCGGCAAAAATTGTGAGGGGTGATAAGAGCGCGACGGCGCAGATCGCGGAAATGCGCGCACGGGTGATTTTGAACATAAGTTTTCGGGCTGGTTCTCGATGGGGAAGAAACGGCTCCTTGGCCGGCGACGGGGCGTCGGAGACGGCGAAGAGGATGCGGGGTGGATGCCTGTCGGGCTGGGCCGGGTTTATCGCCACTCAGACGCTACCGGCGAGTGCAGCAGGAACATCTCATCTGCGGAATCCCTTCCTGGGGCCGGAGCGTTTTCCGCCGTCTTTGAGGGCGCCAGGTTTCCCGGTGCGCGCGATGCCGTCCCGGCCCGCGATCCTGAATTCCGTTCTGTGCATCGGGAAAAATCCTGCGCCGTCGCCCGCGCTCCTACAGATCGACGTCGTAGGAGAAGATGAACTGGCGCGGGATCAATCTGACCGTGGTGAGGGAATTCCCGTTAAAGAAGTCGCGGTTGCGGGTGTCGTAGCGACCGGGCGGGAAGGCGTTTCGGATGTTCACGCCCAGATTATACCGCCGGTTGCCGAGCCAGGCCGATTTGCCGCTGTAGCCGAAGGAGAGATCGACGGCGGTTTCGGCTTTGCCCTTTTGGATGATGCTCACGTCCGGCACGGCCACGCCATTGATCCGTTTCACGCCGAAGCCGATGGCCGCAGGGGCGCGCCAGCGATAGCCGACGCCCACGCGCGAGCCCCGCAAGGTGCCTTCGCTAAACCGATACATGGCATTAAAATTCAGCCGATTGTCGCGGGTGAACTCATTGGGCCGTCCGTTGTAGGCCTCGAGCACGGGAATGCCGGAGTTTCCGTTGCGGACATTGGAGACCCAGTTTTCCCGCATGGTTTGCGCCGTCCATCCGCCCGGAACCAGATCGTCGTTGCGGCCCCACGGCGTGTTGTTGGCTCCGATGTTTTGCGGCACGGTCTGCCCCGCGCCGGTTCCGACCGGGATCGCGTTCCACGTGTATCTGCGGATGACCCCGTCCCCATCCATGTCGAAGCCCGCCGGATTCCGGTAGATGGCCTCGGTGTCTCCGGGCACGTAACCTTCCGTGAAAAAAGTCTTGTCCATGATCTTCTCAAACTCGTCGGCGAACTTGATCCACTGCGTGGCGATTTTGGTTTGGACGACTTGCTGGTGATTCCACGTGAGGCGGAGATCGAGGTTTCGGGTCGGCTTCCACTGCGCGGTGATTTCCCGGCCCTTGGCGGCGCTGTCGGCGCTGACGGCGTAGGGGTCCAGGTAGTTGAAGAAATTCATCGTCTCGAATCCGCCGTTGTTCACCGAGGCGAAGGGATAGGCCAACTTGGGATCGCCTTGGTCTTGCAGCGGCCAGGCGGGAAACTTCGCCCGGAATTCCGCCTCGTTGGCGACCAAGGCGCGCGTGATGTCTTTCATCACCCCGCGCATGGCCGCCCGGATGCCGGCGAAGAGCGCGCCGAGCCGGGTCGGTGATGAGGCGACCTCATACTCGTTGAACTTAAGATTGAAGCGGCCCTCGAATAGACCGAGGCGCACTCCCTTGTCGGTCCCATCGCCCTTCTCGCTCGCGAGAAAAGATCCATCGGGATTTCGCGCCGTCGTGTTCGGGGCAAACGTGTCCGACTTGGTAAACATGAACGACAGGTCGGCGCCCAGGGGGAGTTTCCAGCGCCAGTCGCGGAACGGGTGAACGACAATGCCTTTGAGCGTCGTGGTCCCGACCGCCTCCGTCGCCGGATCCATTTTTTCGAAACCATACTGGTCGATGTGGGCCTGATAACCCGCGGACGCCGCCGACACGATCTGGCCGGTCTCCGGATTCCGCCACAACACCGTCGGCGCCAAGCTCCGGGCCGTGTTATTTGAGTCCTGGCGGCGGCCGTAAGTCAGCACGACGCGGTCATTCAGCAGGTAGCCCTGATAGGAGAAAAGCTTCGTGCCGAATTCCGAGTGCGTCCCGCCCGTGTTGCGCCCCGTGATGAGCCGCTCGCCGTTGGTGCCGGTGCCCGCGTTCGTCGGATCGACCGTCCACACCTCGCGATTGTTGTCGGTGATCTTCCAAGGTTGCCCGATTTCAAAACCGTCGACCCTCGGCACCCAGCCCAAGTCGGCGCCGACGTAGGAGCGGAAATTGATCACACGGTTATTGGAAGCCGCGGTGTAGCCGTTGCCCAACGGCCCGAGGCCCCTGCGCCCATCAGCCTCGAGGGTGTAGTTGACGCCGCTAAACACCGCGTCCCGCATTTTGCCGTTCTCGATCACCGGTTGGATGTTGTAGCGGTATTCCTGGTTGAGGTTCTTCGAGACAATCCCGGAGACGATGCCGGCGAGGCGATGCCGTCCCAGCCACTGGATGAATCGGTTGCGGGAACGCTCTTTGAAATCGAGTTCATACGAGAGCGCGGCGCGCCATTCGTCGCTCCTGGCCCAACCCCGATCGAAACCGGCCAAGCCATCGAAATAGAGTTTCCCGGCGTAGAGATTTGGCGTGACGCCATCGGGGAGAAATCGGTTGGGATCGACGTTGAGGTTGAGACCGCCGTTGCCGCCACCCATGTAACTCGCGCCGGAATTCTTGTTCGATTCCCGCTGATAACCGGCCTCGAAATAGAGGCCCTTGAGAATCTCCTGGTTGAAAAACAGATTCACGATCGAGGACCGCCGGTCGCTGAAATCGGTGAAATAGTGGTAGCTGGCATCGCGCGGATAATAATCGTCGTTCAGCAGCGAGACGCCGCGCGTGGTGCCCGCGTTGACGGGGTCGACGATCCCTGGCCAGCGCCCGTTGTCGGCGATGTTTTGCACGCCCAACGAATAGAATGATCCCATCGGGCGCAGTCCGGCCGGATTGTTTCCGCCGATCACGCTGATCGCGCCGTCGCCCGACGTGCTGAAGACGCGGTCGTCCGGGTTGCTCTTCGTAGTCTGCCACGCGGCGCTGTTGTTAAAGATGGGCTTGTTGCCCAGCGCCGAGCCCAGATCGCCGGCTTGATACCAGACGCGAACCTTGTCCAGCGGAGGCACGCGTGACGGTGTTCGACTGTGCCCCTTGAGGTATTCGTAGTGCGCGCTGAACGAGGTTTTCTTGAAGGGATTGTAGGTGAGCGCGGCATAGACGCGGCGTTCCCGGTCGATGGAAGGATTCGGGTAGAACTTTTTGTTGTCCGCGAGGAGGGCGCCGCGGACAGCCAGTTTGTTGGGGAGCAGAGTTTGGTTCAGGTGCAACTCGGCGCGCGTGCCGCCGAAGCTGTCGAACTGCGTCTTCAACTGGCGCGTGTTTCGATTCATGATCGGCCGGGCCAAGGTCGAATCGATGGCTCCGGTCGGTGCGCCAATGCCGAACATCATCGGATTCGGACCGGACGCGAGGGTCACGCGCTCGAGGTTGTAATTGTCCGAGCGCGTGTCGGTGGCGAAAAACTCCCGGGTCCGCCGCGCCTGGCCGATGCCGCGCACGCGCAGGCCACCCTCGCCGCCGCCCTTCGACTCCACGTTGCTCACAAACTCGGTGCTGTTCTCGATGTTGAGCGAATAGACGGAGGCGGCATCAACGTTGGTGAAGCCGAAATCCTCCATGAAATCCAAGGTGAACACATCGATCTGTGACGCCACGTCGGCGAGTTTCGTTTTGAAGCGGGTGCCAGCCAAAGTTTCGGTCGGTGCCCAACCGGTATTGTCGCCGGCGGTCACTTGAAACGGGGTGAGCTGAACCACGCCGTCGTCCCGCGGATTGATGGCCGGGGCGGGCGTGGCGGCGGTTTGAGCGTTGGCAGCGGTCAGCGTGGCGAGCCAGCCGAAGACGGCGGCGATCAGGGTGCGAGGGGGGTGCTTCATTTGCTTGGGGCGTGTGGTCGGAAAAATATCGGGCGACAAACGCCCCGGCTTTGCACGCTGAAAAGGCTGCTCGCGGCGCTGCAGCGCGCATCGGCACGAGTTCGTCGCATGTGCGCTCGAGACCTCTCGCGCCGCATCGGTGTTCACCGTCGAAGACCGGAACGGACGATTCCCCGCCTCTTCGAATCACTTGGGCGGCGGACATGAAATTCCAGCGGATGGGCTCCGTCCGCTTACGGCTGAAGGATCTGGTTCGCGGTGATGAGCCGCTCCCGCAGGACGGAATAGGGTAGGTCTTGCACGCTAACTTTGGCATCAAGCGCGGCCACGGCGGCGAGGGCGGCGCTGTGACTGAGCGCCATGAAGACCGGCTCCATGCGGATCGAGCCGTGCGCGACGTGCGAGGCGGAGACGCAAATGGGCGAGAGAAGATTTTCGCATTCGCCCTTGCGCGGGATAATCGAGCGGTAGGAGATGCCGTAGGGTTTAGGCGGGACCCGCCAGATCACGCCGTCGCTGATGGCGTAGCCTTTTTCGGTGACGAAGTGTTGGACGACATGGGAGTCCATTCCGAACGAGCCGAGGCCGACGGGATCGGGGGCGCTGCGTTTTCCTTCGCAGTCATGCTGCGTCATCACGTAGTCGGTCACCATGCGGCGTGCTTCGCGGATGTAGATCATCCACGGCCAGCCGCCGTTGTCGGTGAACTCGTCCTTGGACAGACCGTAGGCGGCGACCTTTTGACGGATGGCAGCGGGGACGCGTGGATTGTTGGAGAGGGTCCACAGAAAACCGCGGATGTAGGTCTCGTGTTCCCGTTCGATTTCGCGACGCCGCTCGTAGCTGGCTTCCGGATAGTCCCAGTTGGCGCCGGGGAGATCGGAGCCGACGGCGTGCATGTTGTTCCAATCGACCTTCGAGCCGCGGCCCGCGAGCGGCTCGACGAGCGCGGGCAACCGATCGTCGCCGGCGTCGAAATTGCGCAGGAGCAACTCGTGATCGATTTCGTGGTAGCTCGCGGGTTTCTCGAGCGGGATGCGGAGCGCGGGATCGGACGTCAGGCAAACGCGGTAGTTATAGGCTTGGATTTTCCGGTCGCCTTGGCCGTTGGTCAGGCCCTCAAGGCGGAAGACATAAGGCAGGAGTCCGCTCTCGGGCCGACCGGGGGTGACGTAAGGATCCACGTCTTTGATAAAGTGATCTTTGTCGCGCTGCGTGTAGTGGACGCGCGGTTGGGTGTCGCCACGCCGCACGCCGGCCATGTTTTCGCCATACTGATTCTCGGCTTCGCGGCCGACGGTGTAGCTCACGCCGGCGGCAGCCATGAGATCGCCGACGTAGGTCGCGTCGATGAACATGCGGCCGCGATAGGTTTTTCCGCTGCGCGTGGTGATCGCGGTGATGCGCTTGCCGGCCATCGTCACACCTTTGCCGGGAGTGCGGTCGAGTTGTTCGTTGAACACGACCTTCACGCCGGCGTCGGCGATCATTTTTTTGAAGACCCGGCGGCCGACGTGCGGCTCGAAGCTGCGGATGTATATCTCGCCGTAGGCCGCCGCGATCGCGTCGTAGAACTCCGAGGCGATGCCGCCGAACGTGTTTCGTTTGCCGAGGAAGTCGCTGGCGCCGAGTCCGCTGGCGCTCATGCCGCCGGGGAAGCCGGTGGGATTTACCAGAATGACCGAGCGGCCCTCACGCTTGGCGGCGATGGCGGCGGTGACGGCGCCGGAGGAGTCGCCGTAAACGACGAGATCATGGACGGGCGTCGCATCCTGCGCGGACAACCGGAGGCTTAGCAGCAGAGTGGCGAGGAGGGTGAAGCGAAGTTTCATCCAGTAATGAACGGCACCCAGTTTTGCAGCGGGATGGGAGCCACAACGATTGGGTCAGAAACTCACCGTCGTGGTGACGCCGAACTTGCGCGGGGAATTGAGCCACTGGGCGTAGCGGAGCGTGCCGTTGGTCGAGCGGACGAGGCGAACGACTTCGTTGGCGTCGAGGAGGTTCGAGACGTTGATCTGAAGGGTGGTGCGAATCTTGCCGACAGGCTTGAAGCGGTAGACGGCGAACATGTCGTGCAGCAGGCGGTCAGGAAAATAGAACATCTTCCGCTTGTTCGCATTGGCCGCGTCGGTGAACATGTAACCGCGCTGATTGTCGCGGAGGCTGCTGCTGAGGCCGACGACGAGGCCGCGGAGTTTTCCTTCGTTGAACTGATAACGGTTGATCAGGCTGTAACTCCGCTCGGCGTAACCGAAGGTTTTTTCGCCAGCCCGGCGGACGATGAGCGTGCCGCCGGAGGGCGAGACGAAGCCGAGTTGGTGGTCGCTGAGCGGGAGTCCGGTGACGCCCGTGCCGACACCCGGCGCGAGGAGGCCAAGCGATTCGGCGTTGAGGATCTGGCCGGACTCAGGATCCAGCTGCGCCACATACGGGCTGGTCGGATCCTTCATCATGGCGAGGGTGAGCGGAACCTGGGCGGAGGAAGGATTGCGCGGATCGGCGCGCACGAGCAAGGGCGTGACGGTTCCTCCTGCCGTGGCGCGGACGCCCACGACCGTCTGGCCGCTGACGGTGGTGGTGTTGAACTGGTCGTTGTAGAATTGCGGGAGGTTGACGTCGGCGCGCTCGCTGCCGTTAGCCGTGGCGAAGTTGATGCGGATTTCCCAGCCCCGGGTCGGACGCGCGGAGAGCGTGAGGTTGTAGCCGTCGGACGTCTTGCTGTAGGTGTAGGAAGGACCGCCATTGCGCCCGTTGATGCCGTTTGGATCGACGTCGTTCTGCGTGGCGCCGAGGCTGGCCGTGAAGTTCTGGGCTTCGGACTGGTAGTAGTTGACGTTGCCGGAGAGGCGGTCCTGCCAGAGGCCGAATTTGAGGCCGATGTCTTTGCTGACGCCTTTGCCGGGTGGAAGGGGCTGGTTGTAGATGTCGCGGGTGGTGTCGAAATTGATCTTGGCGTTGGTGGCGTAGTTGAGCGACAGGCGCACTCCGCGCAGGGGCGTGTCGATGACGGCGCCGGTCGTCAGGCTGTCGTAGGTGATGGGGCCGCGTTGCAGGCCGGTGTTGGTGCGGAGACCGGTCGCTTCCTCGGCGCGGTAACCCACCATGGTGTCGATGCGCCCTTTCCACCATTCGCTGAAAAGGCTGAAGCCGTGGCTGCGTTCGTCGGTGTCGTCATGGGTAAACGCTCCATTGGTGCTCTGGCCGGTGGCCGCATTGATCGGACCGGAAAGACCGAGGGGATTCCCCGCGGTGGGAGGGACGGCGCCGGCGAAGATCTGCGGCTGGGAGACGTAGGTCTTGCCATTCGGATGGACGAGTGAGGAGAAAGGCCATTTCTGTCCCCCGACGATCTGCGTGGGGTTGATCGGGACCCAGACGGAGGGAATGGGGATGCGGCCGGAGTCGGCCAAACGGATCTGGGCCGGATTCACGGGCACGTTCCCCGATGCGTCGGCCTCATAAAATCTCCACTGGTCCTGATTCTGCCAGGACTCCATGTCTTGAAAAAACGCGCTCGCTTGGTGGGAGCCCCACCGGCCGAGGTTTTTTTGGTAGGCCAGTGCGGCGCGGTAGCCCCGAGCACCGGTATGAAAAGGATTCAGCACCGGGAAGTTCATGTTGAATGCCCACTTCGTCCCGACCTGGCCGGTCGCAGGATCCACATAGAGGTTGCCGGCGGCTCCCGGGGCGAAGATCGAGTTGTTCGTCGGGCTCAACGCGTTGTTGACGCGCGCGTCGTGGCCGTAGCGCACCTGCACGCCGAGACCTTCGGCCAGCTTGGCTTCGGCGACGACGGATTTGCTGAGGTTCTTGAAGGCAAAAGCGTAGTAGGGGCCGAAGAGCGTATCGGCTTTGGTGACATCGATGAGTCCGTCGGTCAGCGCGCCCACATTCGGGAAGGCGGCCAAGTAACGCGTGCTTTGGTTGTCGACCCGTTCGCCGGTGGGCAGCAGCTGGGTAAGCGGCGCGCGGACGATGCCCGAGTTCGGATAGGTGGTGTCGCGGATCAGGTGGCGCCACTCGCCACGGATCTCGAGGTTCTTCCAAGGCCGAACGGTCGTCGCGAGGGTCAGGCCTTCGTTCAACTGGCGGTTGGCTGGGCGAAAATATTTCGTGTCACCGTGAACCGCGTTGATGCGGAAGCCCCAATATTTGAAGCCGGCGCCGACATCGAGAGTGTAGCGTCGGCTGCCTTCGGAGTCGCCGCCGGCCGCGAGCGTGCCCCGAAGCGGGCGGCTCAAGGCGGCGCGTTTGGAGTTGGTGGTGATCACGCCGCCGGCGTCGCCGGAGCCGAAGAGCAGGGAGTTCGAGCCGCCGAGCGCGTCCACGCGCTCGACGTCGAAAGAGTCCATCAACGCGGTGTCGGCCCGCAGGAAACCGTCGCGGCGCGGATTGTTAATGGTGAGCCCACGCATCGTCATGCTCTTCGGGTCCTGGCGGTCGCCTTCGATGTCGCCGCGGACTTCTTCGTTGCCGCCGGCGATGATGGCGGCGCCGAGTCCGCCGAGCTTCGAGAGCATCTCCGTCATGTCGACCACGGCCATCTCGTCCATAAGCTGGCGGTTGAACACCTTGGCATCGAGCGGGGTCTTGCCGAGCGCGGTGTTGGTGCCGGTGATGGAGTTGGTGTTCATCGCCTGGTAGGTGTCGGAAGTGTCCTCCTTGACCTCGAAGGCGGTGAGGAGGATGGCGTCGGACGCCGCCCGCGGCGATGCGGCGGTTGAGGTGGGCGGAGGCGGGTTGCGCAGCGGCGCGGCGGGAGCCGCGCGGCCGACCGCGAGGGCAGAGGAGCCGGGATCACTCACGAGTCGGAGGTCGGTGCCCGTGAGCAGGCGAGTGAGCGCTTCCTCAACGGTGAAATTGCCCTGGAGCCCGGCCACCCGGACGCCCTGCACGACGGCGGCGGGGAACATGATTTCGCGGCCGGCCTGCTGTGCGGCAAGGCGCAGCGCGGTGGCGGCGTCACCGCCCGGAATATCGAAGGGTTGTGGCGCAGAGGTGGCCGCGAGGGCGTGGCCGAGGACCAGAGCAGCGAAGGTGGAGA
>JBEANZ010000061.1:0-3394 GCA_041165185.1 Verrucomicrobiota bacterium
CCGTGAAGCTCTCCGAGGAAACCGCAGAAACCAAATCGCTCTACGGCATCGATCAGGAAGCCAGCCGCGACTACGGCTCGAAGCTTCTCCTCGCCCGCCGCCTCGTCGAGCGCGGCGTGCGTTTCATCCAAGCCTATCCCAACGACCAGTGGGACGCCCACGGCAATCTCAAGGGCAACCACGGCAAACTCTGCGGCATGACGGACCAGCCCGTCGCCGGCCTCCTCACCGATCTCAAGCGCCGCGGCCTCCTCGACACGACGCTCGTGATTTGGGGCGGAGAGTTTGGCCGCCTCCCGCAGTCGCAGGGCACCAACGGCGGCCGCGACCACAACCCCGATGGCTTCCTCATGTGGATGGCCGGCGGCGGCGTGCGTGCCGGCTACCACCACGGCGCGACCGACGAACTCGGCCATCGCGCCGTCGCCGACGCCGTCTCCGTCCCCGACATTCACGCGACGATCCTCCACCTGCTCGGCCTCGACCACCAGCGCCTCACCTACCTTCACAACGGCCGCAACTTCCGCCTCACCGACGTCTCCGGCCAAGTCATCGACAAAATCGTCGCGTGACGCGCCTCCCGCCGAAAGCACCGGCGGCAAGGTGACCGCATCTTAGTTCCTGAAAGAAGAGACATACCCGGGCGCGGGGTGTGTCGGTCACGATGTGGAGATTCGTCGTGTAGTAGTGCGAGGTCCGGGCTTTCAATCGTGGAGCGGATGGGCGACTGATCATCATCTCCGGTTTTTTCCTCAATCTCGTCGGAACCGGCGCGCTCACCCACGAAAATGCCCACGCCCTCCCGGATTCGCTCCCTCGCCGTGATCTTTTTCTTGGCGCTCGGCTTGTCGGGACCCGCAGCCTGTGCCGTCAGCGCGGCGGCACCGCGACCCAACATCGTCGTCATTTTCACCGACGACCAGGGCTACCAGGACGTCGGGTGTTTCGGCTCCAAGACGATCATGACGCCGCACCTTGATCGCACGGCGGTGGGCGGGTTGATGCTGAATAGTTTCTACGCGCAGCCAGTGTGTGGCGTCTCGCGCGCGGCGTTGATGACCGGCTTGTATCCCATCCGCGTCGGTGAGCCGGGAAATCTGAAACGCCTGCACACCGTTTCGAATCCGCTGGAGCGCACGATGCCTGAGGGTTTCCAAGAACCCCGTGCTTGGAGTTCATCAGCTCCCACCGGAGAAGCGACCCACGTCGCGCCCGGATATGCGGACGCGGTCGCAGTGCGGCCTGATCGCAAGATGCCGCTGAAGTCCGCGGCGAAATAGTTTTTCATCATGATGCCCCAAACCATCGCCATCCTCGGCACCTTCGATAGCAAAGGCCCGGAGCACGCGTTCATCGCCGCTGCGATCCGCCGCGCCGGTTTTTTCCCGCTCCTGATCGACGTCGGCAGCCTCGACGCCCCTTCGATCACGCCCGACATCACGCGGGCTGAAGTTCTCGCGGCGCTCAACTCGCCCGACGCCGCCGCGATCCTCGCACGCCGCGATCGCGGCGAATGTGTCACGCTCATGGGCCGCGCCGCAGCGGCGTTCGTGACCTCGCTCCACGCTACTGGTCGCATCCACGGCATTGTTTCGCTCGGCGGCGGCGGCGGCACCGCCATCGCGACGGCGGCGATGCGTGCGCTGCCCATCGGATTTCCGAAGCTGATGGTCTCGACGCTCGCGAGCGGCCAGGTCGCGCCCTACGTCGGCACGACCGATGTGACCATGATGCCCGCCATCGTCGATGTCTCCGGCATCAACCGCGTGTCCCGAGCGATTTTTGAAAACGCCGCGGGTGCGATTTGCGGAATGGTCACCGCCGCCGAAGCCCGCCGCACCGCGCCCGCCGCGTCGGCCGAGAAGCCCCTCATCGTCGCGAGCATGTTCGGCAACACCACCGCGTGCGTGACCGAAGCGAAGCGCCTGCTCGAAGCCGCCGGCTACGAAGTCCTCGTCTTCGCCGCGACCGGCAACGGCGGCCGCGCGATGGAGTCGCTCATCGCGAGCGGCATGGTCGCCGGCGTGCTCGACATCACGACCACCGAGTGGGCCGACGAACTCGTCGGCGGCGTCCTCTCCGCCGGCCCCGAGCGCCTCGACGCCACCGCCAAGGCGCGCATCCCCGCCATCGTCGCGCCCGGCTGCCTCGACATGGTGAACTTCGGCGAGCGCGCCTCCGTCCCACAAAAATTTTCCGGTCGCCTCTTCTACCAGCACAACCCGCAGGTGACGCTCCTGCGCACCAATCCCGAAGAGTGCGCGCAGCTCGGCCGCATCATCGCCGAGAAAGTGAACCGCTACACCGCGCCCGTGACCGTGCTCATCCCGCGCCGCGCCATCAGCGTGATCAGCGCCGCGGGAAAACCGTTCCACTCGCCCGCCGCCGACGAAGCGCTCTTCACCTCGCTGCGCACGCACCTCCGCGCCGGCATCCCCGTCTGCGAAATCGACTGCGAGATCAACGACCCCGCTTTCGCCCGCGCCTGCGCCGAGGCGTTGCTCGCGCATCTCGCCGCCCGGTAGGGCTGGGGCCATCTGGGTATCGTGCGATGTATTCGGACTCCGCACGAGGTCGCCGCGGCTCGATTTGGAGTGAAGGGGTTGCCTTCGCGATGGAGTGCGCCTCCGCAACGGCACGCATTGCCGCCGCCGCGTGGCGAACAAACTTCCCGCCAGTGCGCTCGCAGTCCAGTGTGCGCCACCCCTTCCCATGACTCCCCGCTTCCATTGTGTCCTTTTCCTTTTGACGGTGGTGCCATTTGCGTTTGCGGCCAATGCCCCCGCCAGCCGCGACATCAGTTACAACGCCGTCACCACCGGCCCGCGCACGCCCGAGGAGGAGCGTCTCTCGTTCACGCTTCCGCCCGGTTTCGAGGCCGAGCTCGTCGTCGCCGAGTCCGACGGCTTCGGCAAATTCATCGGCCTTTCGTGGGACGCCCGGATGCGGATGTGGTCGATGACCGCGCTCGAATATCCCGTCGACGGCAACGAACAGAAAGCCGCCTCCGATGCGCTCTTCGCCGCCGGCGGCCGCGACAAGGTCGTCGTATTTGATTCCCCATACGCCGCGCCCGCGCCCGGCCGCGCCGCCGTCACCACGCCACCGCGCGTCTTCGCCGACGGCCTCGTCATGCCCCTCGGCGTCCAGCCCTACAAGGACGGCGCCTTCGTCCAATACGGCACCGACATCCGCTTTTACCGCGACACCGATGCCGACGGCCGCGCCGACCGCCACGAAGTGATCCTCACGGGCTTCGGCACGCAGGACTCGCACTTGTTTCCCCACCAATTTCTCCGCCAACCCGGCGGGCAAATCTTCGTCGCGCAGGGTCTCTTCAACTACTCCAAAGTCCGCCGCCCCGACGGCCGCCCGTTCGCCGACGGCGCGACCG
>JBEANZ010000062.1:0-3806 GCA_041165185.1 Verrucomicrobiota bacterium
GTGACCTTCTTCTTGGCGGCAAACTCGGCGTGCGCGAAGCTGGCTTGGTGGAGCATGCCCTGCTTGACGCACCCCGTCGGCCTTCGATCCCGAAAACCGCTCGGATTTAATCAGCGTTTCCCTAGATGAGTGGCGGTTGAGCCGGTTGGGAGTCAAGGGGCATCTCCTTTGGGGCGATGGGGGAGGGCCCGCGTCGCGCGCATTGCCTCGGCTCGACGGCGTTTTCGGCACGGTTTCTCCCATGAAAAAACTCGCCCTCGCCCTCGTCTCCCTCGCGGGCGCCGCGCTCGGACGCGCCCATCCCGGCCACGAGGCGTTGGCCACCGTGCCGGCGCCGGCCGTCGCGTCCACCGTGAGCATCACCGTTGAGGGCGGCGTGCGAATCATCCGCGCCAACGGCGTGCCCGATCACCCGACGGGGCCGTTCCCCGGCCGCGGCAACCCGAACCGCATCGCGCCGCAACGCCACGAGTTTCGCGTGACGACGACACCCGCCGTCGCCGCGCGACCCACGCCCATCGGGATGAACGTGTTTGGCGGCGCGCTCAACGGCGTCGTCTTCGATCCGCCCGCCGCCGAGTGGTGGCGCGACGACCGTTCGAGCGGCTGGCAATTCGAGGCGCTCGGCGGCGGCCGCAACCTCGGCATCGACGCCGAGCACGCGCACGTGCAGCCCACCGGCGCCTACCACTACCACGGCCTGCCCGCCGCGCTCCTCGCGCGCCTCACCGACGGCGCGCCGCGCCTCACGCTCGTCGGCTGGGCCGGCGATGGTTTTCCGATTTACGGCCCGTGGATTCCGCGCGACGCGGCCGATCCGCAGTCGCCGCTCGCGCGCGCGAAATCGAGTTACCGGCTCAAGACCGCCGAGCGTGCCAGCGGCCCCGGCGGGAAACCGGATGGCGCGTTCACCGCCGACTGGAAATACGCCGCCGGCACCGGCGACCTCGACGAGTGCAACGGCCGCACGGGCCCGACGCCGGAATTTCCGCAGGGCACCTACTACTACGTGCTGACGGAGGATTTTCCGTTCGTGCCGCGGCAGTGGCGCGGGACGCCGGATGCGAGCTTCGTGAAACGCGACGGACCCGGTGGCGGCCCGCCGGGCGGTCCGGGTGGGGCGGGAAAGAAAAAGAAACGTGGGCCGCAGGAGTGCGGGGCCCGATGGGGCGGTCGGGGTTCCCCCTTGCTGTCCCGGCAAGTCCGGCGTTCGCTCGACCCATTCCATCCCCCGAAGTAGGCCTATCAAGTAAGGGCGAATGACACTCACGGCTTAGTAAAATGGCGCGCTTCATACACCTCACCGACGAGCGATTACTCGCCCGCCTCAGAAAGTCAGGCCTGCGAACGACGTATTGGGGGCGAGAGAAAATCCGGTGCGTTTACGCAACCCCAGTTTTGCGCGATTTTCAGGTGTCGCATCAGTGGTTGCGGGAGTTGAAGAATCGAGGGATTCGCACGATTGGCGCGATTCAGTTCAAAATTCCCGACGAAGAAGAAGTGCTTGTCGGACGTTTCAGCGAAGAGCCAATTCCCGTCACTGCGGCACAGGCGGTGAAGGTGTTCATGGATCATCCGACTGGCCTCGGATTGCAGGTGCTCGTCCGTCGCAGGATCGAGCCCAAGGAGATCACTCGCACCTACGTTCCTACACAGATCATTGGTTGGCGTTATTTTCCCGAAGCTCACGGGAAGCCCCCATCCTGTGGCTGTGAGTATTGTCAGAGGGGCTTGATTAAGAGCCGGAAGATTCGAGATAAGTATGAAGCCCGGAACCGGACGGACTAACAATGGTGTGAAGAAGGGAGCTGCAGAGGCACAGGTTCGCACTGAGCAGATCGAAGCGCGCGATAGCCGACGCGGCTCGTGAACCAACGAAGGGACAAGGTAAACGCCCACCTAATTCTCTGGGAAGATCCCTCTACGCTCACTCCTCCCCGTCCCAATACTCCGCCTCGTTCATGCGGAAAAATTTTCGCGGCTCGCGGAGGCCCCACTTTCCCGAGTCGGGGTAGTGCCAGTAGTCGACGGGCGGGTTGTCGGCGACGAGGTAGAATTCCAGTTCGTCGGTCGCGGAGGCGTTGGTGATTTGGTGCGGCTCGCCGGGCGGGTGGAGGACGAGTTCGCCGGCGTGGAGCCTGTGCGTCTCCGCGCCGGCGCGCACGGTCGCGCTGCCGCTCACGATGTAGAACAACTCCCATTGCGCCGCGTGCGCGTGAAACGGGCACCCGCACTCGCCGGGCGCGAGTCGGCTCAGCTCGAGGTCGAACGGATGGCCGCCGCGGCCCGTCGGCGTGTTGCGCTTCGCGCCGAGCGCGAGGGAGATTTCCTTGCTGGCGCCGGCGAATTTTTTCTTGGGCGAGGTCCAGGTTTCCCACGGCAGGTTCGCGAGGGAAACCTTACGCGCGGCGAATGGCGCGACGGCGGGGAGCGGGGACACGTTGAGTTTGTAGCCCGAGTTGCCCGTCGCGGGCAGCGTGTCTTCGCCGTCGAAATAGTCGGTCTCGGTGAGGCGGAAGATTTTTCCCGGCGGGCGCAGATACCATTTGTCGGAGTCGGGATAGTGGCCGGCGTCCATCGGCGGGTTGTCGGCGAGGATGAGCACTTCGAGGTCGGTGGGGCCGGTGTTGATGAGCTGGTGCGGCGCGCCGGGCGGGTGGACAAACGCGTCGCCGGCCGTGACGGCGGTGCGCGCCTCGGTGGTGCGCACCGTGCCCACGCCGGCGAGGACGACGAACAGCTCCCACTGCGCGAAGTGCGAGTGAAACGGGCACACCGCCGCGCCCGGCGGGAGGCGGCGGATTTGGAGATCGAACGGGTGGCCGCCGCCCTCGGGGCCGGTATTGCGCACGCCGCCGAGCGCGAGGGAGAGGTTGCGGCAGAAGGAGTGGAATTTTTTCGTGGGCGAGTGGATCTCGATCCACGGCTGGTCGGCGAGGCGGAGGCGTTGCATGGTGCGTGGGTTCGTAGGTCGCCGGCGCACGCACTGACGAGTGGCAAATCAAGTGTGCCGGGGGCGCGGCGGCACCGGTGTGGCGTCACCCGCCGGTCAACTTCCAGCGCACGAAAACATCCTCCACCTTCGCGCGCGCCCACGGCGTCTTGCGGAGGAACGCGAGGCTCGACTTCACGCTCGGGTCGAACTGGAAGCACCGGATCGGCACGCGGCGCGCGAGTTCCTCCCAGCCGAACTGCGCGGAGAGCTCGGTGAGCAGGCGCTCGAGCGTGACGCCGTGGAGCGGATCGGAGGAGGGCGGGGCGGGCGGCATCGCGGGAAGTGCGCGGAGGCAAGCGCGGCGCGCGCACCGGCGCGAACCAAAACGCCCGCAAAGCGTTCGCGCGCGAACGCGTTGACGGAATTGATCGCGCGGCGCGGGATTGGGCGTCGCGTTTCGCGTTTCCGGTTTTTAGGATCGGGAACTCAGCCAGCGCTTGGGTCGCCGGGGCACTCCGCCCGGGCTCCCGTGCCGCCGGCGGATTTCCCATCATGCGAGACGACTATGTCAGAGCGGCGGCGTTGGTCATCACCGACCCGAACGTGCTCATCAATGTCGTCTCGCGCCGGGTGAAACAGTTGCGGCGCGGCAATCGCCCCCTGGTCGAATCGCTTGAAAAGCTTTCGGCGGAGGACACCGCGTTGCGGGAAATCATGGAGGGCAAGATCAGCTACGAACTCGCGACGCCCGCCGAAATCGCCGCGCACCGCTGAGGTCCGCCGCCCAACGTCCCCACCACTTTTATGGCCAAAACCAAAAACGCCCAGAAACAGACCCGCAAAGCTCCGCTCAAAACCGCGAAGGAAAAGA
>JBEANZ010000063.1:0-6324 GCA_041165185.1 Verrucomicrobiota bacterium
CCGGCAACATGCCCGCCATCCGCGCCGCCGCCCTGAGCGTGGGTGGTTTTGGCCTCGTCGAACTGCGCGACTACCCCACGCGCTCCGGCCTCGATGCCGTCATGATCGCGACGCTCGCCCCCGGCAACTACACCGCCCAAGTCGCGGGCGCCGGTGGTGCCACCGGTGTCTCCCTCATCGAAGTTTACGAACTGCCCTCCGCCGCCGGCGCGACCGCCCGGCTCCTCAACACCTCCACCCGGCTCCAGATTTCGCCCGCGTCCGCGCCCATCATCGGCATCGTCGTCACCGCCGGCACCGGCACCCGCAAGCTCCTCCTCCGCGCCGCCGGCCCCGCCCTCGCCGCCTTCGGCCTCACCGGCACCCTCGCCGATCCCACGCTCTCGCTCACGACCTCCACTGGCGCCGTCGTCGCCACCAACGACAACTGGTCCACCCCCGCTGCCTCCACCGCCGCCGACGCCACGCTCCTCGCCAGCGCGTTCACCACCGCCGGCGCCTTCGCCTTCGCCACCAATTCCAAGGACTCCGCCCTCCTCGTCGACCTCGCCCCCGGCAACTACGGCATCCAAGTCTCCGGCGTCGCCGCCACCAGCGGCCTCGCCCTCGTCGAAGTCTACGACGTCACCCCCTCCGGCCCGCCCACCGTCACCCTCGCCGCCACCAAGGCCGCCACCGACGAGAGCGGCGCCTCCGCCGGCGAGTTCACCGTCACCCGCACCGGCGACACGCTCTCCGCCCTCACCGTCAGCTACGGCGTGAGCGGCACCGCGACCAACAGCCTCGATTACCCCGCGCTCCTCGGCACCGTCACGATCCCCGCCGGCGCGAGCAGCGTAAAGATCCCGCTCAGCCCGTTGCCCGACACGCTCGTCGAGACGCCCGAGACCGTCACGCTCACGCTCGCCGCCGGCACGGGTTACACGGTCGGCACCGCGGCGACTGCGACCGTCACCATCGCCGACAGCGCGGGCACGCTCTACGTCGCCACGCTGCGCCCCGCCGCGAGCGCCACCGGCTCCGGCGCCTCGGGCCTCGCGACCATCGTGCTCAGCGCGAGCGGCACGGTCGCCACGGTCAACGTCACCTTTTCCAATCTCTCCTCTGGTCAGGCCGGCGCACATCTCTTCTACGGCAACAGCACCTCCGCCGGCGACTACGTGCTCAACCTCCCGCTCGGCCAGGTCGGCGGCGCGCAGTGGAACATCACCTCGACCGCCACCTACACTGCGGCGCAAATCGTGAGCGGCCTCGCCAACGGCCTCATCTACGTCGGCCTCGACTCCGGCAGTTTCCCCGCTGGCGAATTGCGCGGCGCGTTCCTCACCGCGGTCGGCTCGCAGACGTTCACCGCGCCCGCCGCGCCGCCCGCCGTTGCCCTTACCAACATCACCGCCACCGACGCCGCGCGCCTCCTCACGCAGGCCACGTTCGGCCCGAAAAAATCCGAACTCGACGCCCTCACCGGCGGCTCCGTCACCGCGTGGCTCGACGCCCAGCTCGCCACCGCCACGCCGCTCACGCACCGCGTCGCCGGCACCGCCGAGTGGAACGCCTCCCGCGCCGACGCCGCCGCCCTCGGTCAGGATCCCAACGCCCTCCAATACTTCCCCGCCTTCCGCCGCCGCTCCTGGTTCCCCCTCGCCCTCGCCGGCCCCGACCAGCTCCGCCAACGCACCGCCTTCGCCCTCTCCCAAATCCTCGTCATCTCCGACACCACGCTCGCCAACGCCCTCACCGATGGCCTCGCCAACTACTGGGACCAACTCGCCGCCGGCGCCTTCGGCAACTACCGCACGCTCCTCGAGCAAGTCACCCTCAGCCCCGTGATGGGCACCTACCTTTCCCACCTCCGCAACGCCAAGGCCGACCCCGTCGCCGGCACCAACCCCGACGAAAATTACGCCCGCGAGCTCATGCAGCTCTTCACCATCGGCCTCGTCCAACTCCAACCCGACGGCACGCTCAAGCTCGACGCCCAAGGCCTCCCCATCCCCACCTACACCCAGACCACGATCACCGAGACCGCGAAAATTCTCACGGGCTTCGGCTTCTTCACGCCCACGCCGACCAACGCGACTTTCCGCAACACGCGCCAAGACTACATCACCCCGATGACCCTCTACTCGGGCTACCACGACACCACGCAGAAAACCATCGTCAGCAGCACCAGCCCCAGCGGCACCGTCATCCCCGCCAACCTCGGCGGCACCGAAGATTTGAAGCGCCTCCTCGACACGCTCTTCAACCACACCAACACCCCGCCCTTCGTCTGCCGCCAGCTCATCCAACGCCTCGTCACCGACAACCCCAGCCCCGCCTACGTTTACCGCGTCGCCCAAAAATTCATCGACAACGGCGCCGGCGTCCGCGGCGACCTCGGCGCCGTCGTCCGCGCCATCCTCACCGACTACGAAGCGCGCTCGCCCGCCGCCGCCGCCGCGCCCGGCTACGGCAAACTCCGCGAACCGCTCCTGCGTTTCACCGCCCTCCTCCGCGGCTTCAACGCCACCACGCCCAGCGGCCGCAACGTCCTCGAAGCCCTCACCAACTCCACCTTCCAAGCCGCGCTCCAGGCCCCGTCGGTCTTCAATTTCTTCGAACCCGGCTACGTTTTCCCCGGCCCGCTCGCCGCCGCCGGCCTCGTCGCCCCCGAGTTCCAAATCACCGACGCCACCTCCGCCATCACCGTCCCCAACCTCCTCTACAACTACACCGTCAGCCCCATCGCCTCGACCAACCGTAACTTCACGCTCACCTACGCCCTCGACCTCACCGCCGAGACCGCGCTCGCGACCAATTCCTCCGCCCTCCTCGACCGCCTCAGCGCGATCCTCTGCGCGAACCAAATGAGCGCCGCGACCAAGACACGCCTCACGACCGCGCTCGCGGCCTTGCCCGCCACGACCACGCCCCTCGACCGCGTCCGCAACGCGATCTACCTCGTCGCCACGACCCCCGACGGCACCGTGCAGAAATGACCAACCTCCGGAAACCGAACGACCCCGCGAAGAAAACGAACCGCCCGAAATCGTGAAATCGGTCATCGGTCATCTCTAATCTGAAATTTCCGATCCGCCCGCGCCGCCTCCGAAATCCCAGATTCTCGCCAAGAAAAATTTCCGCCCGCTCGCATCACCTCCGAAATCCCAGATTTCCGATGCCCGATGCCCGATTTCAAGATTCCCGATCCCACCAGCCCGATCCTCCCTCCGCCTAAATCTCCGAAATCCCAAATAAGAAATCTCAGATAATAGATATTAGATTTCCGCCTCCGTCCCCTCGCCACCTCCCCCTCCGCTTCCGCCCCCGCCGCCCGCGCCTCGCCCTCCCATGCAAAAAAAATCCTCCCCTTCCCGCCGCGAATTTCTCGGTTCCGCCTGCTGCGCCGCCGTCGGCCTCACCGGCATGGTCTCCACGCTCGCCGCGCTCCGCGCCACCGCCGCCGCCGCGAGCATTCCCTCCGGCTCCGCCACGCCCGCCCGCGGCGCCGCCGTCGCCTCCGACTACAAGGCCCTCGTCTGCATCCTCCTCAACGGCGGCAACGATTCCTCCAATCTCATCATCCCCAACGACACCTCCGGCTACGCCGACTACGTCAAAGCCCGCACCATCCTCGCCCTCCCGCAGTCGAATCTCCTCTCGATCACCCCAAAGACCTCCGACGGCCGCGCCTTCGCGCTGCACCCCTCGACGACCGAACTCCGCTCCCTCTTCAACTCCGGCAAACTCGCCCTCATGGCCAACGTCGGCACCCTCGTTTACCCGACGACCAAGGCCCAATATTCCGGCAACCTCGTCCCGCTCCCGCCGCAGCTCTTCTCCCACTCCGACCAACAGGTCCAGTGGCAGTCCTCCATCCCCGACCAACCCTTCCGCACCGGCTGGGGCGGCCGCACCGCCGACCTCCTCAATTCGCTCAACACGAATCCCCAAGTCTCGATGTCGATGAGCCTCGACGGCTTTAACAATTTCCAAGTCGGCAGCACGCTCTCCCAACTCGCCGTCCAACGCTCCTCCGGCACCGGCTCGAAAGGCGGCCCCATCGCCCTCACCGGCGCGACCGGCAACACCACCGCCACCACGCGCTCGCAGGCGCAAAAAGATCTGCTCGCCGCGTCGCAGGCCAACCTCTTCTCCGCCGCGTTCGGCACGCTCACCGCCGACGCCCTCGCCGATTCCGACCTCCTCTCCGCCGCGCTCGCCGCGTCGCCGAACCTCACCACCACGTTCCCCGTCACCACCCTCGCGAACCAGCTCAAGACCATCGCCTACCTCATCTCGATCTCGAGCTCGCTGAATTTGAAACGCCAGGTCTTCTTCGCCCGCCTCGGCGGCTGGGACACCCACGCCGATCAGGTCGACGGCACCGGCACCGGCTCCATCACCGGCGCGCACGCCGACCTCCTCGGCCAACTCTCGCAGGCGATGAACGCCTTCTACAACGCCACCGTCGAACTCGGCGTTGCCAACCAAGTCACGACCTTTACCGCCTCCGATTTCGGCCGCACCTTCACCTCGAACGGCGACGGCTCCGACCACGGCTGGGGCGGCCACCAAATGGTGCTCGGCGGCGCCGTCAAAGGCGGCGACATCTACGGCAAGATGCCGAGCCCCACGGTGGGCGGCCCCGACGACACCGGCCTCGGCCGCTGGATCCCGACGACGAGCGTAGACGAATACAACGCCACCCTCGCCCGCTGGTTCGGCGTGAGCGAAACGAACCTCGCCGGCATCTTCCCCAACCTCGGCCGCTTCGCGAAACCGAACCTAGGTTTTCTGTAAGTCGTGGACGAGGCGTCCCGCCTCGTTTGCCCGTTCGCGTCCCGCCCAACCCTTCGCCGCCTCGCCGCGCCCTCGACCGTCGGCGCAAAAAAAACGCGCGCCCCTTTCGGGAGCGCGCGAGAGCGACGGGAGTTTTCGTCAGCGCTTACTTCGCCACGAGCGTCCCCTTCATCCCGATCGCGAAGTGCGCGGGGAACGTGCAGAGGAAGACAAACTCGCCCGCGGCAGGCACCGTAAACGTCACCTCCGCCGACTTGCGCGGCCCCAGAATCGGGGTGCTCGCGAGGACTTGGTCGGCGAGCGCGGGCGGGATGTAGTCGTTGTCCTTCGCGGCGGCGGCGGCGGCGGCAAACGCGGCGGCATCCACGCCCGCTTTGAGGAGGACCCAGTTGTGGCCCATCGCCTCTTTCGGAATCGCGCCGTTGTTGGTGAAGACCACCTTGATCTGCTCGCCGGCCTTGGCCGGGATCGTCGCGAGGGAGAATCTCATCGTATCGTTCGCGCTGATTTCGACCGTGCGCGCGGCGGCCGCGGTGGCGACGGGCTGCGGCGCGGGGCGGCCGGAGGCGGGCGCGGTGTCTTTCTGGCCGTAGCCGGAGAGAGCAAGAAGAGCGAGGCACGGGGCGAGGGCATGGCGGAATTTCATGGCGCGCGGACGTTGTCCGGCCGGCGCGCGGGTTGCAAACCCGAAGGCGATTTGCGCGCGCGGCGACGCCGCGGCTAATGCGCGGCGCAGCGGCGTTAATAGCGTCGCGCCGTTCGTCACCGGAGTTGCGCGCCGGGAACACGGCTGAAACAAATTCCCGGATTATGGCTTGAAATGCCAAGGCCAACCCAGACGCTGTGGAGCCTTGGCGTCCGCCTGCCGCCACCTTCCAAAAATTTCCTCCGTCGTCATGCGTTTGCCCTCCTTCCTCCACGATTTTTGCCGTTGGATCGTCGCCGCCGTGCTCTCGCTCGGCGGCGTTTCGCTGCTGCGGGCGTCCGATGTGAATTTTTGGGCCATGGACGGCCACCAATCCACCATCGTCGTCGACGGCCCGGTGGCGCGTTCGCAGAACGACGTGTTCTATGTCACCTGCATCGTCACCGCGATTATCTTTGTCCTCGTCGGTGGCGCCCTCGCCTACGCCACGGTGAAATTCCGCGCCCGCTCCGCTGCCGACGAACACGCCGAGCCCCCGCCCCAGAGCCATGGCAACCCACTCGTCGAAATCGCCCTCATCGCCGCCTCCGTCGCCGCCCTCGTCGTCATCGCCATCCCCACCCTCAAATCGATCTGGTATACGTTTGATGTCCCCGGCGTCGCCAAGCGCGCCGACCTCGATGCGCTCGTGAAAAAAGGCGAGGCCTACGAGATCAACGCCATTGGCTACCAGTGGTGGTTCAAGTTCGAGTATCCCTCCGAACTCATCCCCGGCGCCGGTGCGCTCGTCACCGCCAACGAGCTCGTCATCCCCGCCGGCGTGCCCGTCCGCATCAACGTCCGCACCGCCGACGTCATCCACTCCTTCTGGGTCCCGAAGCTCGGCGGCAAGG
>JBEANZ010000064.1:0-3504 GCA_041165185.1 Verrucomicrobiota bacterium
CCTGGCGTCGTGTACAGAGCGGATGCGCTGCACCGTCTCATCGATGCGGTCCCGCGCGCCGAAGGCGTACGTGCGGGGCGGGTCCGCGCGCTCGCCGAGAAACACGCGGCTCTGCATCAACGGCGGCCGTGGCACGCCGGCGATGGCGAGCGTGGTGGCGGTGAGGTCGAGCAGGCTGATGACGTCGCTATTGACGGTGCCGGGCTTGAACTGCGGCGGCGCGGGGAAATTCTTCGGCCACCGGATGATCATCGGCACGCGCAGGCCGCTGTCGTAGCACCAGTGGATGCCGCGCGGCTCGAGGCGGCCATTGTCGCCGAAGAAGACGATGATGGTGTCGTCCTCCAATCCGTCGCGCCGCAGGCGGTCGAGCACCCAGCCGATGCGGCGATCCATGCCGGAGACGGAGTTCAGGAAACGCGCCCACTCCTCGCGCACGGTGGGGTGGTCGGGGTAGTAGGGCGGCGGCGTGACGTTTTGCGGCCTCAAGGGGCGAGTCCATAGGATGCTTCCCACCACGCGAGGCGTTCGGCGTCGGAGGGCTCGGGCTTTTTCAGGCGGGCCTGCCAGGTGCGCTGATAGTCGGCGCGCTTGGATTTCTGGATCTCGGCCTTGGTGGGCTCGGTGGCGGGATCGGGGAGGGCGCCGCGGTCGCCGGTGGCGCGAATCCACTCATCGAGGTCGCGGCGGAGGGTGGCGACGGTGGTGGCGTGGGCGGGCGCAGCGGCGACGTTGTGCAGGCCGGCGGGGTCGCGGTGGAGATCGTAGAGTTCGAAGGCGGCGCGCGCGGGCTGGCACCAGAGATCCTGGAGGAGGTCGAGTTTTCCGGCGGCGTGGAGCACGCGGAGGAGCGGCAGGCCGGGGTAGCTCGCTTCCTTGTAGCCTGACCAGTTGAGGCGAGAAACGTCCGGGAAGAAATTCTGGACGAGCAGGTAGTCGGGCGTGATCACGGCGCGGACGCGGTCGTAGGCGTCGCCACAGCGATCGCGGGCCGCAAAAATCCGCGGACGATCCGGAAAGGTGGCGCCGAGGAGCGCGCGACCGTCCATCCACGAAGGCGCGGGAAGATCGGCGGCGGCGAGCGCCGTGGGAGCGAGGTCGATCAGGCTCACGAGCCGAGACTCGACGCCGCCGGCGGCGACGCCCGGACCGCGGACGATGAGCGGGATGTGGAGGCCTTCGACGGTGAGCCACTGCTTGCCCCACGGCATGGGGCGGCCGTGGTCGGCAAAGAAAAACACGAGCGTGTTGTCGAGCACGCCGGCGGCGGCGAGTTGGGCGAGGATGACGCCGACGCGTTGGTCGACGGTTTCGACGCTGCGTTGGTAGGCATACCAGTCGCGGCGCATGAGCGGGTGGTCGGGGTAATTCGGCGGGAGCGTGAGCCGCGCGAGGGCGGCGGCGTCATAGGTTGCGGGAATGGGAAACGGGCGATGCGGCTCGGTGATTTGGAATTGGGCGAAAAAAGGCTGGCCGGGTTTTCGTTTCCGCCAGTCGTCGCCATCGAACATCTGCGCGGGATCGTGGGCGAAGTTGTAGTGGGTCTTGGCCTTGGTAATGACGCGGCCATTGCGCGTGGTGCCGGGGGCGGCGGCGTTGGTGACAAACCAGCCGGCGTCACGCAGCAGCGCCGGGAGGTGGCGATAGGGCGCGGGGAGCGGCTGGGGATTCTCGACGTCGTGGGCGTGGAGGCCGGTGACGATTTGCGAGGTGCCGAGGATGAACGCGGAACGCGACGAGCTGCAGACCGGGGCGGTGGCGTAAGCGCGCGCGTATCGCCGACCCTCGGCGGCGAGGCGGTCAAGATGCGGGGTCTTGACGTCGCGCGAGCCGTAGGCGGCGGTGTCGGGCGACATGTCGTCCGCGA
The DNA here is from genome assembly GCA_041165185.1 of Verrucomicrobiota bacterium. GTDB lineage: Bacteria > Verrucomicrobiota > Verrucomicrobiia > Opitutales > Opitutaceae > JBEANZ01. Next base: position 1,868 of record JBEANZ010000064.1, read on the forward strand.
TGATCCAGACGATATTGGGCGGAGACGCGGGGCTTGCCGCGAACATCCAGCCGGACGCGAGCAGCCCGAGACCAAGAATATGGAGTCTTCTCATGAAGCGCGGGAAACTGAATCAGAACCGCCCGCGCACGCCGGCGGTCCAGACGGCGCCGAAGTTGTCCTTGTAGGCGATGGTGCCGGGGACGTTGAAGTAGGATTCGAGCGCCTGGTTGAAGACGTTGCGGCAACTGAGCGTGAGCTCGTAGGTGCGGTTGATTTTGTAACCGCCGCTGAAGTCAAACATCAGGCGCTCGCGGTCCCACTGCGTGCGCGCGGCGGTGATCGAGGTGAGGCGGGCTGCGGTCCAGGTGAAGCGCACCTGCGCGTTGAACTTGTGGTTGCCGAAGCGCAGGCCGCCATTGGCGGACTTGGAGCTGAGGTTGACGATTTGGGCGTCGGGCACGGTGTGCGAGACGGAGCCGAAGACACTGAAGCCGCGCCAGAAGCCCGGGAGAAACACGAGCTGCTGGCTGTATTCGAGGTCGACGCCCTTGATGCGGCGAGTGCCGGCGGCGTTGGCGTTGCGGAAAAACGTGTAGCCGTTGTATTCCGGATCGTCGGCGTAGCCGGCCGCGGCGGCGGAAACGAGTTCCGACGAGGTGCCCATGTTTTCGACGATCAGTTTGTAGGCGGAGACGGTGACGGTGCCCGCAGGCTCGAGGTAATACTGCGCGCTCACGAAATATTTGTCGGAGGTCTCGGGCTTCAGATTGGGGTTGGGCAACGTGACCTGCTGCCGGACATCGTCGACGGTGATGACGCCGGCGAGGCTGTCGTAGTTGGGGCGGCCGATCGACTGGCTGGCGGCGACCTGCAAGACGAGGCTGGGCGAGAACGAATATTTGGCCCCGCCGCTGAAGAACATGTTTTCATAGCCGCCAAACGTGGAGGGGCGGGCGCCGTTGCGGTATTGATAGGCGACGTAGGGAATCGTGCCGGCGGTGTAGCCGGCCGCGCGCACGGCGGCGGCGGGCAAAATGTCGTAGGTGCGGCCGATGTCGCGCGTGCGCTCGAAGCGCGCGCCGAGGTTGAAGCGCACCTGCTGCCAGCGCGTGTTGCCCTCGAGGTAGGCGGCGTCGATCTGCTCCTTGATTGAGCGCGGCGTGGTGAAGGCGTTGGTGAAATTGGCGACGGTGTTGGGCGTGAACTGCGTGGGGTTGGCGAAGAAGTAGGAGGCCATCGCGTTGGAGTCCGGCCACGGGAAATTCTGCTGCGTGACATTGCCGCCGCGCTTCGGATCGAAGGGGTGCTGCGACTCGTCGATCATCACGGTGGTCGGATCGGTCTGCGAGTTGCGCGGGCCGACGAAGGTCCAGTTTTGCGTGCCGCCCCACGTGATGTCGAAGGTGGTGAGGCGCGTCTTTGCGCCGGCGAGAAGTTGCACGGGGAGGCCGGCGAGGTTCACGGACGTTTTCGCGTCGAGGTTGCCGGAGAACACCTGACTCTGGCCGCCGCGCGCGGTGCTGACCATGTTGTTGGCGTTGGCGTCGTCGCGGCCCCAGTTGGCGATATCGCCCCAGGGACGGCCGGAGAGCTGAGTCATGGTCCACTCAGTGGAGTTGGTGTTGGCGCGCTCGGCCATCCAGCTCATGCGCGTG
>JBEANZ010000065.1:0-15295 GCA_041165185.1 Verrucomicrobiota bacterium
GGCTGGCTCACACGACCCCAAGGAAACTGCATCCACGAGGCCTGACGATATGCCTCTACCCACACGTGCGCGTCGGGCGGCAAGGAATACTCCCCGAGTTTTAATGAGGCATCGAAAGCAAGGCGACCGTCGGCTTCACGCAGAGAGATGCGCACGGCGTCGCGGGAAATTCGCTTCCGTCCGGTATGGTTAATTTGCCGGATCATTGTTCTTCCTTACGTCTACCTTCACGTAGAGATCGCGTTTGGTGTCGAAACCGACGACATCAATTCGGAACGGGGCGGTCTGCACTTCGAGGAGCATTCGTTTACCGCCTTGTTCAATCACCTTCAAGCCGACCGGCTTTGGATCGATTCTCAGAGGAGGATACACCATTTGGAAATCCTCGGGTTCCCATTCGCTCAGGGCATTTCCCTCCCGAACGGCATAGGCCACCTGGACCTCCAAGTGCAAAGGGAACGTCGGCGTCGCCATCCCGCTCATGACTACGAACCCACCTTTAACTCGCTCAATCGCGTAGGGTGGGACCGGACGCGGAGGGAGCTTAATTTCTTCTGGAGACGTAGCGTCACCACGTTTTTTTCGTGTGTGCGATTGAGCTTCGTCATCAGTGCCTCCCGGCATTGGAAAGAACGAAGCGAGCCACGTTTTGTCACTCTCGGTGTCTTGCGCGCGTAGCCGCGCCACCAACTCGTGCGCCGCACTACGCACGAACTTTATCGTTTCTGCGCCGTAGAAATAGCGACCCTTGAGATAACCAGCCTGCCACTGCGTGTGCGCCGGAGTCTCAGCGTCGCCCAGCATGTTGGCCAGTTGGGTATGGTCGATTACCACCAAGGCACGCATGCCAACCAAGGGCGACGGCAAGGCGGCTGCGGTTACGATGATGCCGTCGCGAGCGAAGGTGGGGCGCGTTTGGGTATCGCGTGCCTCTTCGAGGAAAACGCGAAAGCACGACTCGGCCCAACTGTCAGGAGAATTGCGCAGCCGCACCCAAATAGGAATTTTGATACTCACGCGGCGATCACTCGCGAGTCGATCCTTGATCGCTGCCAGCGCGGTGGCCGGAACACTGTCTTCACCCCAAACTGGCTTGCCCTGCTGCTGAGCAGGCAGAGGAATTTCGTCCTTCGGCTTCACCGCAGCGGCCCAGCCGGCTAGTGCTACCAATGCCCGCGTTTCGGGTCGCATCCTTGCGACGAGATCCGGGAGTCGTTCATGGTCGATGACGATGATTGAATCGCCATGCCGGAGTTCGACGGTCAATTGCTGGTTCAAGATTGGCCAGAAGTAGCCGGCAATCGCCGCATCAAGCACGGCATCAAAGGTTATCTCGTCGCTCAGCCACGGCACGACGATTGATGTTCCGGGCTGATCTGAGCGACGCGTCAGCGCGAATGCCTTTGCGAAGGCGTCGAGTGTGCCGGAATCTTCGATCGGCAAGACAAGATCGTCTTCGCGGCGGTGACCAAAGAAACCGTCCGGCATGTAGAAAGCGGCATCGTCTGCGATGTGATGCGATTTCAAGACCGCCGATCCCATGAGCAGGCGTTTCTTGTCATCACGCCTCACAGTGTAACCGAAAATCAGATTGGCCCGGCTTGCACGTGGGAAGACCTGCTTGCCCACACCCCATCGGCCTCGACTATCACCGGTTTTTGCCGAGCGATTCTCCGCGCGAAAGAAAAAATAAAACGGGTTCGGCTCATCCGTATCGCTGACCTGCGTTTCGTCGCCGATGAGACCCGTCGTGCCGAAGTCTTCGAAGAGCAGAAAGGGACAGTCTTCCTTCGATGTTGGTGCGGTATCTGGCCGTAATCCACTGCCCTTGGCGGTGACGTGAGGCCAAACGCCACGGAAAAAAGGGGCGATTTCAGCCGCTTTGGCCGATTTTGTGGCGGTCGATAGGGTTATCCGAACAAGTGTCTGGTCGACCCCGTCGTCACTGGCAGCCGCATCGAGTGTGTTCTGGGTTCCTTCGCGGACCAGCGCTTCGGAGGGGTCGCGTATTGCTTCCGTCGCGAAGAATTCTCCCTGAATCGGATCCCGCTGCCGCGGTCCTGTTCGCCAACGATAGAATTCCCAACTTGGTGTCATAGGCTAACCATGTGTTTACGTGATTGGGCTTCTTTCTCTGCAACGCGATGCACCATGCCCGCGCGCTGGGCGGGGACGCAGTAGAACGCCTCGTCAGGAAATTCTTCTGCCTTGAAGCGGCGCCACGCCTCGTGGCCGAGGGGTTCGAGGACGACGGGCCAGCCGCTACGGGTGTAGCGGGATTCGAGCGCGGCCACGGGGGCGGGCAAGTCGTGCTTTTCCACGCCGTGTTCGAGCGCGTTCTCCGGATGGAGATCGGGGAAGAGCCAGAGCAGGGCGTGCCAGCCGCGCAGAAACGTCTCGGTGGGCATGGCGCGCATGGTCGCTCGGTCGGCACGCATGAGCGGGTCCAGCCATTTCGCGGCTTCGGATTGAGTCGCCGGGAGAGAAAACGCGGGCTTGGGCTGGGTCTTGGATTTCGGCGAAGCAGGGAGCGCCGTTTCAGGATGGAGAAAACGTTTCATGGCCAGACCCACGGCCTCGGCGATGAGCGGGGGGACGGCGTTGCCGATGAGCCGGAAAGAGTGGGTGCGAGCCTCCGGGAAAACGAACCAATCGGGGAAGCCCTGCACGCGGGCGGCCTCGCGCGGGGTGAGCGAGCGGTTCTGCACCGGGTGGATGAACATGAGCCCGTCCTTGCTCAGATGCGCGACGATGGTGGAGCAAGGGCGGTTCCGGTGCTGGCGGGTGTAGCGGTCTTTGAAGGTGGTCTTGTCGTAGGGGAAATCGAACGCGACGCCGCGCTTCATCGCCACCGCCGAGCTTTCGCCTTCCGTGAGTTTGAGAAAATCGCCGAGGTCACGGTCGCTGTGGGGGCGGGCGACGTGGTTGAAGATCGCCGGGGAGGCGACCACTTCGGCGACGTGATCGAGATAATTTTGGCGGAAGAGATCGCGCGTGCCGCCGAGGAAGTGAACGGTGCGGCGTTTCTCGTCGTAGGGGACTTGGTTTTCTCCGGCGCCGGCGGCGAGCACGGGGAGGTCGAGAATCGCATCGCCGAGCATGGTCTCCAGCATGGCCCGGGGAGCGGGCGTGAGTTCGGCGGGAAAATAGCCGGCGAGGTCGGCGCGGACGCCGATGATGAGTTGGCGACGGCGTTTCTGCGGCACGCCGAGCTCGATGCCGCGCTCGATCTGCGGGTGGACGCGATAGCCGGGACGGCCGGCTGCACGACCGAGGCTGCGCGCCTCGTATTGAACAGACGTGAAGTAGCGACCGCCGGCGGCGGAGCGGAGGCCGAGGACGTTTTCGATGACAAAGACCTTGGGCTGGAAAAATTCGACGTGATTGAGGAAGTTTCGAAAAAGGTGACGACGGGGATCGTCCTTGAGGCGTTCGGTGCCGTGGTTGGAGCCGTCGCGCTGGCGGGCGGTGCTGAAGCCCTGGCAGGGCGGGCCACCGACGATGACATCGACGGAGCGGGTGCCGATGATGGCGGCGAGCGTCGCGGGGGCGAGGGTGGTGAGGTCGGCTTCGAGGGCGAAGGCGACGGGCTTCAGGCCGGTTGGGCTCTTGGCCTGGAGATTGGTGCGGAGAGTGGCGACGGCTTCGGAGTTGAAGTCGATGGCGGCGAGGCAGTCGAAACCGGCGCGTTGCATCCCGAGGGTGAAGCCGCCACAGCCGCAGAACAGGTCGATGAACGTAGGGGCGCTCATCGGTCGATGCCCTCGCACAAATCCGCAACTGAGGTCTTGAGCGCCTTCGCGATGCGCAGAATCGATCCGAGGGTGGCGTTGCGTTCGCCGCGTTCGAGGCCGCCGACATAGGTGCGGTCGAGGTCGGCAATTTCGGCGAGTTCCTCCTGTGAGAGTTCCCGTGTCTCGCGCAGCGTCCGAACGTTCGTGCCGAAACGCTTAAGGGCGGGATTCTTTTCCTTGGCGGGCATTCGGCGAGAATACCCCTCGGGTGACTATGCGAACACGGAATAGAAGTAGCATTTTTCTTTCCGCCGCGCTGGATGAGGGCGCGTCCTACGACGTAAGGAACTTCCTCCCCCGGAGAGATGCGCGCGCAGCGTGGCCACCGTTTCCGGATCGAACTCAATGGCCGCACTACAGCGCAGGCTTGCTCGGGCGAGACCAGGCGTGACGCCGCCGCGTCCGCAGGAGAGATTGATAAACGTCAGCAGGGATGAGCCACGGGAGCGGCTACTGACGCCGGAGCCAGATGATGCTGATCTCCTTCTCGACGGGCTTGAAATCGTAGTCGGCGGTCACGAGTTCGGCCTTGCGATGTTTGGCGAGCGCGGCGGCGAAGGCGTCGGCGAGGGCCAGCACGTCGGCGGCCTTGTAGGCGGCGGCGAGTTCGGCGAGTGCCCGATCGGCGGGCACGATCATAATGGGGGCGTTCGTCGCAAAGGCCTTGGCTTGCGCAAGCGCGCCGGGGCCGCGCCTGATTTCCAAGCGATAGCAAACCTCCGCCCAATTCACCGCGCTCATCAGCATCGGCAGATCCTTCTCTGAGGCGCGGTGCATGAGCGTCTCCACCTCCGCCGCGCCGGGTTCGTCGAACAGCAGCGCGAGCAGGGCCGACGTGTCAAAGACGAGGCTCTTCATCGCTTGCGGTCGGCGGTGAGCTCGCGATCTTCCCGCGCCCGCTCCCTGGCCCGATCCTCGAGGTGCTCCTGCACGGCGGATTTCTCGCCGGGCTTGAGTTTGAAGATGCCGCGAAACGAACTGATGTATTCCTTGGTGACCGGCTGCATCACGATGCGCCCGTTCTCCTCTGTAAAATTGAGCCGGGTGCCGGCCTTGATCCCGAACTTGCGCCGCAGGCGGGCCGGCACGACGAGTTGGCCTTTGGACGTTACGTAAGCGGACTCAGTATGGGCGACCATGGGGCAAGATGAAAGGCGGACGGAGAAATGTAAGACAAGAGGAAAATGTAAGACCGCTCCTCGCTTCCGCTGTGGCGGTGCGCTGGAGCGGTTGCGAGCGGCTCAGGCGGTCCGCTTCGGGGCGTCAGCCGCCACCGTCCCCTCGCCGCCCGCTCGCCGCCGCGCTGCCGCTCGTGCGAACGGAAAATAGATCCCCATCGCCAGCGCGATCGATGCGGCGCCCCACACCGCCGCGCGCCAGTCGCCGCCGGTCACGAGGTAGTGGCCGAGGATCGGCGGCGTCGTCCATGGCACGTTCACCACCGGCCGACCGATCACGCCCCACGCCATCAGCAGGTAGGAACCCGCCGTCAGCACCAGCGCGTTGATCACATACGGCACCATGAAAACCGGGTTCAACACGATCGGCAGCCCGAAGAAAATCGGCTCGTTGATTTGGAAGACCTGCGTCGGCAGCGAGAGCCGCGCGACTTTCCGGTAGCCGGCGTCGGGCGAGCGCCACAACACGAGCGCGAGCGCCAGCGTCGCCCCCGTGCCGCCGACGTTGACGAACGTGCTGAAAAACCCGTTCGCCGTCACGTAGGGCAACGGCTGCCCGTGCGCCAGCGCCTCCACGTTGGCCGCGAGGAATTGCAGGAACACCGGCGCGACGATCGCGTCGAGCGCGTTGTCGCCGTTGATCCCGGTCGACCAGAGCAGCGTCACGAGAAACGCATAGACGAGGATGCCCGGCAGCGTGTTCAGCGCGAAGACGAGCGGCGCGAACGCGCCCTGCACGAGCGCATCAAGCTCGATGCCGAGTCCGAACCGGAGCAGCCACGCCGCGACGACCAGAAACGCCAGCGGGCTCAGCGCGCGAAACGACTCCGCTACCGCCGGCGGCACGCTCGCGGGCAGCGTGATCACGAGCCGGCGATCGGAGAACAATTTCTGCACTCGCACCGCCGCGAGCGCGACGAGGATGGCGGTGAAGAGGCCCTTCGAGCCGAGCGCGTCCATCGTGAGCGACTGGTCCTTCGGGTTGATCGCGAGCAGGAGAAACACGAGCGTCGCCAGCAGCGCGCTGACGACCGCGTCCTGTTTCAACCGCCGCCCGAGATCGTAGGCGGTCGCGAAGCAGACGTAGACGGCGAGCAGCCCGAACGTCGCCGTCACCGGCACCTGGAGCAGCGGCAGCCACGCGGCGATGCGTTGCTCCCAGCCCGCCACCGGCAGGAAGGCGATGATCATGAACAGCCCGCCGATGATCGTGAGCGGCACCACCGCGACCATGCCGGCGCGGATGGCGGAGAGGTAGGTGTTCTCGCTGAGCGCGGTCATCGGCGGGACGACGCGGCGGCGGAGAAAATCGGCGGCGGCGTTCATGGCGCGAGGCGTTGGCCGAGGTAAACGCAGCCGTCGTCGGCGGGGCCGGTGCGGGCGAGTTCGCGGAAGCCGAGTCGCGCGTAGAACGCGAGCGCGGGCGCGTTGCGCGGGCTCACGCCGAGGTGCGCGCCCGGCGAACCGCGTCGGCGCAACCTCGCCATGACCTCCTCCAACATCCGCCGACCGAAGCCGCGACGCTGCGCCCGCGGCAACAAATCGATGTGCAGGTGCGACGGAAAATCCGCGTAGGGCTCCGGGAAAAAAATCTCCGGGTGGTGATAGAGCCGGTGAATCTGTTGCACGCGCGTCCACGTCGCCGGCTCGCCGGTCGGAGCGGGGAAACGCGCGGCGAGCGCCGGCCGCCACTCCGCGTCGTAGCGCGCGAAAAATTCCCGCGAGTCCAACGCGCCGAGCGCGTAGCCACAGACGCCGCCCGCGTCCTCGAGGATCACGGCCAGCTCCGGCTCAAATTTCAAATACGGCCCGACGTAAATCCGCCCGAGTGCCGCCGGGTCGTCGTGGTAAAAGGGTTCGCCGTCGCCGCCGTGGTCGCCGGTCTTGAGGCACACGTGATAGGCGCCGGCTTCGTCGCCGGGCCGCGCGGGACGCAGCGTGCAGTCGCTCATGGCGGTGCAAAGTTCCCGTCGGCGCGCGGCGCGAGCAGGCGTTGGAGGCGCGGCACAAATCCGCCGCGATAGGTCCCCGGCAGGTGAAAATCCGAGGCCACCGTCGGCGTCGTCGCGGCGAGAAAACGGTCGAGCAGGTCGAGTTCCTCGCGGAGTTCCCACGCGCGGCGGCTGAGCGCGTGGAAGAGCGCGCGGTCGCGCAGCTCGGTCAGCCGCGCGCAGAAATCCCGCAGCCGCACGACGCGCCGTCGCACGGCCTCGGCCGGCCGCGCCGCCATCGCCGTGCGCAATTGCCGGAAAAATTCCTCCGCCTCCGCGCCGTCCTCATGCGGCAGGTAGAAACAGTCGCAGAACAAAACGAACTCCTCCCACGCCAGCGGCGCGCCCGCGCCCACCGTCGCGAATCCCGGCCACCACGCGCGCAGCGCCGCGAGGTATGCCGCGCGGGCGTCCCACTTGCCTTCCGCCGGCGCCGCCGCGTAGCGCGCGAGCGTGTGCAGCGGTGCGACGTTGAGCGGCAGTTCGCAGTTCGGATTGATGAGCAGCCCGCGCACCGCGCCGCGCAGCGCCGCCGGCCGGCCCGCGAGCGGGCCGCAGAAAAAACGTCGGCCGTCGTAGTCGTTCGCGAGGAGGTTGTCCCAGAGCAGGGGCGGGCGGCGCAGCACGGCCGCGACTTCGCGCGCGTGGGCGACGGAAACTTCGCGCGAGATGATCTCGGGCCCCGTCCAAAACACCTCGATCTCCGGCGCGAGTTCGCGGCCGACGGTTTCCAAATAATCCGCGCCGCCGAGCCCGCGCGCGGCCATGCGCCCGCAGTAGGGCGTCGGACAAAACGCGAGCCAGGCGTCCGCGCGCCGCTCGCGCAGCCAGCGGAAAAGCGCGCTGGCCACGGCGCACTGCTCGGACGCGAGCGAGCCGCGCGGGCAGCCGTCGGTCGCGGCCGGCGCCTCCGGGAGATCGTCGAAGAGCAGCGCGAAGTGTTCGCAGCCGAGCGCGAGCAGCTGCGCGCACCGGTGGCGGAGCGCCTCGGCGTCGCGCGCATCGCCGTAGCGGAAGTCGAGTCCCGGGCTCAGCGCATATACGAAATCGATGCCGCGCGCGCGGCACGCGGCGAGGTTGGTGGCGAAAACTTCCGCCTCGGTGTCGGTGTAGGTTTCGCGCCAGAGCGCGCGGTGCTTGAGGTCGTCCTTCGGCGCATAGACGTAGGTGTTGAGGCCGCCGGCGCCCATCCACGCGAAAAGTTGCGCGCGCTCAGCTTGCGTCCACGGCGCGCCGTAGAAGCCCTCGATCACGCCGGCGAAAAATTTCGGCGCGCTCATTCGCCGAGGAGAAACCCGTGGTGGCGCCCGAGCCAGTAGCCGAGCAGAAACGCGCCGCCGTCGCTCTCGCTGCGCCCGCCGTTGCCGCCGTCGACGATGAACGGGTTCGCGTTCCACCGCATCACGGGCCGCTCGTCCGGCGGCAACAGCGTGCGGGCCTCGCGCCGCCCAAACCGATCCGGCGCGCCCGCCCAGGCGACGTCCGTGCGGTGCGAATTTCTCACGTCCCAGTTCACGAGATCGATCGGCATGCGGTAGAGAGTCCACGCGGCGCCGGGCAAATCCACCGCCGCGTCGGGTCGGCCCGTGAGGTAGATAAAGGTCCACGGCGGATTCAGTTCGCGCCGGATATTTTCCCACCAGTCGTCGAGCGCGCGGCGGTAGGTCGCGAGCATCGCCGGGTCGCGCTCGTAGCGAAACACCGTGTAGAACGGCAGCATCGCCAGCTCCTCGTCGGAGTAGTTCAGCTCCTTGCGCACCTCGCGCAGTTTCAGGAGCAACGCGGCGTAGCCGAGGTCGTGCGCGGCCGTGCGGTATTCGGTTTCGTAGCGCGCGTCGCCCGTGACGTGCGCGGCGACTTTCAGGAAGCTGAGCAACTCGAGGCTGTTCAACGCCGAGTCCTCTGGGTCCTCCGCGAAATATTCGCGCGACCACTTGCCCCAGCGCGTGGGTTTGCCGCCGGGGCCGACGAGGTGGTAGCCGTTCGCGATGATGTGGTCCATGATGCGACGCGTCGTGGCGGCGATGCGTTGCCGGAGGTCCGCGTCGGGCAACAAATCGTAGGCGACGCTGAACGCGAAAAAATGCCCGACGATTTCGTCCGAGCTGGTGTCGCCCTTCCAGTAGATCGCGCCGTCGTCGGTCCAGTGCCACTCGCCGTCCGTCGGCATCCGGTCGCCCTTGCGGATGTAGGACCGCGCGGGAAATCCGCGCCGGCCCGTGATCTCCTCGAGAAACAACAGCGCCTCGACGGCCCGGCGCGCGTTGGCGAGCGCCTCGGGCGATTTCGTCGCGCCGTAGCGGAAGCATTCCGCCGCCGCGTAGATCGCGGTCCACAGGCCGTTGTTGTCGTTGTCGACGTGCTGGTTCGTCGCGAGATCGCCGGGCGTGGCGAGGTGCGAATCGCCGAGCATTCCGTAGCGGTCATGGCGCGCGCGGACGTTGCGCTCCATGAGCGCGGCCTTCTGCGCGAGCGTCATCGGGCGCAGCTCGAGATGGGCCACGCCCGTCGCCGTGCGCACCCACATGCCGCCGTTCGCGTCGGGCAAGATCCGCCGCACCGCGTCGTCCGGGAGGTAGCGTTGCCCGGCGAAATACTGCCGGCGGTCGCGTTCCGGCGCGCGCTCGTCGAGTCGCAACAACCCGATCGCCTGCGGGGACCACAGCGCGCCATCGCTCGCGCGGACGGGGGCGGGCGGCGCTACGGGCGAAGCCGGAGACGAAGCGGCGGGCGACGCGGCATTTTCGTTTTCACGCAACGCCGCCGGCACGGCCGGATCGTCGGGTTTGAAAAACGTGCGGAATTTCTGCGGGTAGGCTTCGAGCCGCACCGGGGCGACCGCCGCGCGTGTCGTGGCCGTCGCACCCGCCGCCGCGAGCGCCACCGCGATCACCGCGGTCGCGAGGCGGACGCGAATCAAGCCGGAGAAATGCGGGGCAGCCATGCAGCGTAGGAGGGTGGGGGAGGAAACCGCGACGCGCCCATCCGCGCATCGCCCGAGGGGAAACGCCACGAAATTTTCGCACCCGCGGATCACGCGTCCACGCGTCCACCCGCCGTGCGCCGGGCCTGCTTCGTCGGCGGCTGCGTGCGCGCGCGGTTTCCCGACGACCGCACCCCGCACCTGAAACTTTCAGAATCGTTCACTTTGACACCATCCGCTCTCGCGTGAGCTTTCGGCCACCCGTTTCCGGGTGTCACCGCATGACCGCTCCACGCTTTCCCGCTCTCAAATCCGTCCACCACGCCGCGTCCGCCACGCCCGGCGAGATCACCGCCGCCGGTGAGCTCGCGCGCCTCGCCCCCAGCGCCAGTTTGGTTGCGAGCGCGGCGCCGGCGGCAGCGGGCAGCGGCGTCAACGTCGCCCTCGCCTCGCGCAACTGGATCGACCTCTCGCGCCTCCCCGCCGCCGCGCGCCACGCGCCCGCCGGTGCGACGCCCGCGTGGATTTGGCTGCGGCTCGTTGACGACGGCGGCGGCACCACGGGCGAAATCATCGCGACGCACGGCGCGTTTCTCTTTTCCGCCGTGCGCCTGCTCGCCAGCGGTATCGGCGATCTCACACGCGAGAAACTCGCCGCCGGCGTCTTCCTCCCGGCGAGTTTCAACTGGCACCGCCCGCACTGGGACGCGTGTTTCACCCAATACTGGCGTAGCGCGCGCGGCTTCGAGCCGGAGCGCTACGTCGCCGCGCTCGCCGAGGCGGGCTTCACGCACTGCGAGGTCAACGGCCTCCAGGCCCACCTCCCGCACGAGGATCTCGTCGCGCACGAATACTACTCGCAGTTCTACACCTACGCGCCCGGCTTCAACCACTTCGTCGACACGCCGCTCACCAAGGGCACGTGGCCCGCGCTCTACCTCGACGCCAACCTCAACCACCTGCGCAAACTCGCCGACCTCGGGCTCAGCTACGGGCTCAAGCCCGGCGTGTGCATGTTTGAGCCGCGCACCTTTCCCGAGCGGTTTTTCCAGAAGTTCCCCACGCTGCGCGGCGCGCGCGTCGATCATCCGTTTCGCTCGCGGCTCCCGCGCTACACGCTCGCGCAGGATCACCCGATCGTGCAGCGGCATTTTCGCGAGGCGCTGCAGGCGCTCATGCGCGCGGTGCCCGACCTCGACTACATGTCGCTCTGGACGAACGACAGCGGCGCGGGCTTCGAGCACACCGCGTCGCTCTACGTCGGCCGCAACGGCGGGCCCTACATGATCCGTGAGTGGCGCAGCCACGACAAGGTCGCCGAGGCCGCCGGCAAGAGCATCGGACGCTTCCTCCAAAACCTCCGCACCGCCGCCGCCGAACTGAATCCCGATTTCCTCGTCAGCCTGCGCATCGAGCCCTTCAAGGTGGAACACGATCACATCAAGGCCGGCATGGGCGGCCACGTGACCTACGAGGCGCCGTCGCTCCTCGTGCGCGGCTATTCGTTGCCCTACCCGCATCCGAAATATCCGGAGAACATGGGCGTGGCCGGGAGCATTTTCCACACGACGCTCGACGCCGCCGAGAAAACCGCCCTCGCCGAGTCACGCGCCCGCGGCATCGATCCCGTGCTGCACTACTCGGTCTCCGGCGTGATGAACCACGAGCCGCTGCTCGGCGCGCCGTTCCCGCGGATGCTCCACGCGAAACTCCTCGCGATGCGCGCCACCGGCCTCAACCGCATCAGCGCCCTCGGCGGCCTCGCGAATCCCGCGCGCGCGCCCTACTGGCCAAATATCGCGGCGCTCCAGGCCGCGCAGTTTTTTCCCGAGAAAAAAATCGACGACGTCCTCCGCGACTACGCCGCCACGCTCGTCGGCGCACCGCACGCGCCCGCGCTCGCGGACGGGTGGCGAGATTTCGAGGACGCCCTCGTGTGGCAACCGCTCGTCCCGCTCTTCTGCGTGTTCGGTTTCTGCTGGCAACGCACGTGGGATCGCCCCTTCGTGCCCGACCTCGAAGCCGTCCCCGCCGCCGAGCGCGACTACTACGAGAAGCATGGCTGCTTCCAGTTCAACAACCCCGGCCTCAACGATCTCGGCAAGGACGTGCTCTTCGATCTCATCACGCGCGAGTCCGGCGCGAAGATGGCCGCCGACATGGACCGCGAACTTCTCCCGCGCCTGCGCACGCTCATCGAAAAACTCGCCGCGACCATCGCCGCCGCGTCGGAAAATTCCGCCGCGCGCACCGTCTTCACCGATCTCCGCGACCGCGCGCGCGCCTACCTCCACTGGGTCACGACGCTCCGCAACGTCTGCGCGTGGTGCGAACACGTTTACTGTTACCTCGACGAAAAGTCCGACGCCGCCACGAAAACCGCCTGCGAGAGAAAACTCCAGGCCGCCATCGATCTCGAACTCGCCAACACCCGCGATCTCATCGAACTGCTCGAGACCACGAAGAGCGAGGTGCTCGTCGTGTCGGGCGTGGCCGAGACCACGTTTTTCTACGGCGAAAATCTCGTCGCGCACCTGCGCACGAAACTCCGCCTCACCGAAAAATACCGGCACCACGCCCCGCGCATCGACCGCAACATCTACTGGCGCCCGAACCCCGGCACCGTCTGGCCCGAGGGCTGGAGCGCGACCGCGCCATGAGTTATCGTCGCTCGCACTTTTCACCGCAGAAACGGGAGGCGCACAGAGTATTCCTCTGCCCAACCTTTGCGTCCCTTCCGCCTCTGCGGTGGAGCTGCTTGGCCTGACCCGAGCCGCGCAACCATCTCGTCCCGCAATTTCCAAATTTCCCATGAGCACCGCGACCGCCCTCCCCCAACTCTACAGCTACGGCCACCCCCTCGACATGGCCGACGACAAAGCCGGCCTCCTCCGCGATTCCGCCGACGCCGCCGACGACTTCGACGAACTCCGCCGCCGTTTCGCCGAAGACGGCTATCTCTACATGAAAGGCTACCTCGATCGCGACGAGGTGCTCGCCGCGCGCGCCACGCTCACCGAACGCCTCGCCGCCGAGGGCGTCACCGATCCGCGCCACCCGCACTTCGACGGCTACGCCGCGCCCGGTGGCGGCTACGCGTTCAAGCCCGAGGTCACGCGCCACAACCCCGCCATCCAAAATCTCCTCTACTCCGGACGCCTCGCCGACTTCTACACGCGCTTCTACGCCGAGGAAATCCGCCACTATGATTTCACCTGGCTCCGCGCCATCGGCCCGGGCAAGGGCACCAACCCCCACTGCGATCTCCCCTACATGGGCCGCGGCACGCACGGCCACATGACGTGCTGGGTCCCCTACGGCGACATCTCGTTCGAGCTCGGCGGCCTCGTCGTGCTCGAAGGTTCGCACCACCGCATGGACCTCCTCGAAAAATACGTTTACCGCGACGTCGATTCCTTCTGCGAAAACAAACCCGAGCAGGTCGCCAACGCGATGCACGGCGCGAAAGTCTTCGGCTGGACGTTTTCCGGCACGCTCTCCCACAACCCGCCGATGGTCCGCAACAAATTCGGCGGCCGCTGGCTCACGACCGAATATCGCGCGGGCGATTTCATCACGTTCGGAATGTTCACCGTCCACGCCTCGCTCGACAACCGCACGCCCAACCTCCTCCGCATCTCCAGCGACAGCCGCTACCAACGCGCCAGCGAGCCCATCGACGAACGCTGGGTCGGCGCCAATCCACCGGGGCATACGACCGCGGGAAAACGCGGCAGAATCTGCTGAACCAACCAAAATCTTAACCACGGATTACACGGATGAACACGGATCAGAGCCGGGTTGATCCGTGTTCATCCGTGTGATCCGTGGTCAAAAAATCATGGTCGCCGCCTCTACCACTTCCGCTCAGTCCACCGTCTCCGCCGGCAACCGCCTCGCCGCCGTGCAGGATATGGCGCGGCTCCAGCGCATCCTCTTCGAGGTCGAGCGCGAGTTTGTGCGCACCGCCACCACGCTCATCTACCGCGTCGGCGAGCCGGAGTTGAAATATCTCCTCTGCCAGCACGTCTGGGAATCCGCCGGCCACGCGCGTTTCCTCCGCGAGCGCGGACGCGAACTCAGCGGCTTCGGCAGCGGCGAAAATGTCCGCGAGTCCATCCGCCGTATTTTCAACGAAGCCGTCATGCCCGCCGACGGCTACGTCGCGCTCGCCGGTTTCTACCGCGTGCTCAAGCCCGCGCTCCTCGCCGCCTATCGTCACTACCTCGAAGCCACGCACCACCTCGCCGATTGGCCCTCCCGCAAACTCGTCGAGGAATTCATCGCCGACGAAGAGCGTCACGCCCGCGAGATGGCGCCGCATCTCTCCTCCCTCGTAGCCGCGAGCGTGAGCGAGTGGACCGCGTGGACCGCCCACCTCACCACCGTCCTCTCCGCCCTCGGCGGTTTTCTCTCCCCCTCTCCCTCTCTCCCCGTCACCCCCTCTTCCGGTCTCCCCGCCAACTTCGCCTTCGAGTCCGCTACGCGCGCCTACGCGCACCCGCCCACCTGCAACCGCGGAAAATTTCCGATCTGCTCTTCCGTCTTCAGCCAAGACCCCGCCGAGACGCCCATCGTCCGCTCCTGGCTCGAGGATCCGCAGACCGACGCCCGCGTGATCCGCCTCATGGTTTACGTGTGGCTCATGATGGAAATGGACGCCGTCGATTACCTCGCGACGATTTTCTACGACACGCCCACCGCGCCCTTCGATCTCCATCACGACATGGCGCGCCACCTCTGGGACGAGTCGCGCCACAGCGCCTTCGGCTACCGCCAGCTCCCCAAACTCGGCGTCGATCTCATGACGCTCGAGCACTCCCTCGAACTCTACAACGTCCTCGTTCACATGGCTCCCGCCGAGCGCTACGCGATGATGACGATGGAATTCGAGGCCGGCAGTTTTCCCACGAAAGCCCACGTGATGGATCGCGTGCGCGAGCTGAACGACTTCGAGGCCGACACCCTCCTCGCCTTCGATCGCAACGACGAGCAGAACCACGTCCGCTACGGCCACCACTGGCTCCCGCAGATCATGGCGCTCTTCGGCGAGACGCGCCCGGTCGAGGAATTCGTCGCCGCCACGCGCGAGAAATTTCGCGACCTCACCAAAATCCACGGCAACAAAACTCCGCACTCCCTGCCGCCCGAGACGCGCCTCACGGGAAACAAGATCCGCGAACTCGCCGCCGCCCAAAGTAGGGCAGGGTCTCTGACCCGCCCTTTCACGCCCTGAGTATTCGAGGGCGGGTCAGAGACCCTGCCCTACTTCAATCCTCCGCCCGCCTCGCCCGACCTTAATCTCCCACTTCGCCCGGCCTGCGCTCTCGTTGCCACTTTCCGCATGACTCCCGCCCCTACGAAAACCTACCGCGCCCTCCTCGTCGGCACCGGCGGCATCGGCGATGC